>WTJP01000018.1 GCA_011526275.1 Candidatus Arcticimaribacter sp.
GTTTTACTGGAACAGGCAGGCACCGAACGCCTTACCTTATCGTTCTACCAATATGCGCACATCGGCAATCCACAACTTTTTCGCGATCATTTGTTCTTGGCTTGGGACAAGCTCGAGGTATTGGGACGTATTTATGTCGCACACGAAGGAATCAACGGACAACTTTCGGTTCCAGCGCCCAACTTTGACGCTTTTAAAGCGCATTTAGACAGCATTGATTTCTTAAAAGACATTCGTTTAAACATCGCGGTGGAGCAGGATATGAAGTCCTTTTTAAAATTGACCGTGAAAGTGCGAAACAAAATCGTCGCCGACGGTTTAGAAGACGACAGTTTTGACGTCACCCAAAAAGGAAAGCACGTGAATGCCCAGGAATTCAATGCGCTTTTGGCAGACCCGAATACCATTTGCGTGGACATGCGCAATCACTATGAAAGTGAAATAGGTCACTTTAAAGGTGCCGTGACCCCCGATGTGGATACTTTTCGGGAGTCCTTACCCATTATAGAAGAAGATTTAGCCGAGCATAAAAGCGATAAAAACTTGCTGATGTATTGCACCGGGGGGATTCGCTGTGAAAAGGCATCGGCCTATTTTAAGCACAAAGGTTTTGAAAACGTATTCCAATTGGAAGGCGGTATCATTGAGTACACCCGACAGGTAAAAGCAGAGGGCTTAGAGAACCAATTTGTGGGGAAGAATTTTGTTTTCGACGAACGCCGAGGAGAGCGCATTAGCGAAGACATTATTTCACAGTGCCACCAGTGTGGAGCCCCCTGCGACACCCATGTCAACTGCGCCAACGAGGCTTGTCACTTGCTGTTTATTCAGTGTGAAGCCTGTCAAGAGAAAATGGAAACCACCTGTTCTACGCATTGTCACGAGATCATTCAATTGCCCATTGAAGAGCAAAAAGCGCTGCGCAAGGGCACCCACAATAGCAACAAAATATTTAAGAAAGGACGATCGGAGGTCTTAAAATTTAAGGCGCATTAACCTTTCTTTGGGAGGGCGGTTTTAACAAAACCCCCTATCTTTACTTTTCAACCAAAAAACACCTCACTATATGGCTTGTGCTTCATGTACTTCTGCAGACGGAACCCCACGGGGCTGCAAAAGCAATGGCACTTGCGGCACCGACAGCTGCAATAAACTCACCGTTTTCGACTGGCTGGCCAACATGCAGTTGCCCAGTGGCGAGGAAGCCTTTGATGTGGTTGAGGTTCGCTTTAAAAACAGCCGAAAAGAGTATTTCCGCAACGAGGATAAACTTCCCCTAAAGATTGGCGATTTGGTCGCCACCCAAGCCAAGTCGGGTCACGACATTGGTCAGGTTACTTTGACGGGGGAATTGGTGCGTTTTCAGCTGAAAAAAAAGAAGATCAAAGAGAATAGCGATGCGATTTTAAAGATCTATCGCATGGCAACCCAAAACGACATTGACAAATGGCAAGCGGCACGCGATCGCGAGGCCGAAGTGCAAAAACGCGCCCGCGAAATGGCTATTTTCTTGCGCTTAGAAATGAAAATCTCCGACGTGGAATTCCAAGGAGATGGTTCTAAAGCCACCTTCTACTACACGGCCGAAAACCGTGTGGATTTCCGTCAGCTCATCAAAGACATGGCCCAGGCATTTTCTATCCGTATCGAGATGCGGCAGGTGGGCTTGCGTCAAGAAGCTTCCCGTTTAGGGGGCGTGGGCTCTTGTGGTCGGGAACTGTGTTGCTCTACTTGGTTAACCGATTTTCGAACGGTATCTACCGCTGCAGCCCGCTACCAACAGTTGTCGCTCAACCCACAAAAACTGGCCGGCCAATGCGGAAAGTTAAAATGCTGCCTCAATTTTGAGCTCGACGCCTACCGTAAAGCACTCAAACGCTTTCCGAAAACCGAAACCAAGCTCCTCACCGAAAAAGGAATTGCCATTTGCCAAAAAGTAGACATATTTAAAGGCTATTTGTGGTACGCCTACAAAGGAGAGTGGACCAATTGGCATTTGTTGACCCACGACCAAGCCAACGAAATCATTCGAAAAAATAAGGCCGATGAACCCGTTTCAAGTCTGGAAGACTTCGCCCTTGATTTACCGGTAAAAACAGAAGAAAAAGTCTTTGAAAATGTGGTGGGTCAAGACAGTTTAAATCGTTTTGATCGCCCGAAACGCAAACGCAATAACCGTAAAAAAGGCGGAAAACCACAAGCAAAAAAAGAAGGCGAAGTGGCGGTAGCGGAAAAGAAAAGTCCGTCAAAAAACCGCAACCGCAACCGTAATCGCAATCGTAACCGCAACGGGAAACCCAAAGGAAATGAATAGAGCTTTACCCTTTTTGGGCTTTGTTTTATTGGCGTTAAGTAGCTGCTCATCAGAAGCGCTTTTTCGTGCAGACCAAAACACCCCAAACGGCTGGGGATTAGACGATACCGTTTCCTTTCAGGTGGATCAAGCCCTGGGGGAGTCCAGCAATTTCTACCTCCATTTGCGCAACAACCAAGACTATCCCTTCTCGAATATCTTTTTGGTGGTCAATGTAAAAGCACAAGACTCCATCATCGAGAGCGACACCCTAGAATATGCCATGGCCAAGCCCAATGGAGAGTGGTTAGGCAGCGGTTTTTCCTCGGTAAAAGAAAGTAAATTGTGGTGGAAAGAACAGTGGTCCACTGCGGCTGAACCCCCTTACACTGTAGAAATTGCCCAGGCCAATCGCACCAATGGGCGGGAACAAGGGGAAGCAATATTGCCCGGCATAGTATCAGTAGGATTATCCATAACTTCAGCGGAAAATTGATGGCGAAGAAAAAACAAAAAAAGAAGCAAGCAACTCCAGATTTTAAAGGCCCTATTAAACTTTTTTGGGGACTATTTCTTGCTGGTGTATTGATAGTTGCAGCGATTTTTGGAAGCGCTGCTTTAGGACTGTTTGGCCCTATGCCTCCTTTGCAGCAATTGGAGAATCCCAAGACGAATTTAGCCACCCAAATCATCTCTTCCGACGGGGAAATCTTGGGAAAATTCTTTTACAACGACAACCGTACTCCCATTGGTTTTGACGAATTGCCCGAGCATTTGGTGCAGGCGCTCGTTGCGACTGAAGATGAGCGTTTTTATGCTCATTCTGGGATTGATTTCCGCGGTACATTTCGCGCGATTGCCTTTTTAGGGAAGCGTGGCGGGGCGAGTACCATTACACAACAATTGGCACGCCAACTCTTTGTGGGAGTGCGTTCGCGCAATAAGGCACAGGCGATTACCCAAAAAATCAAAGAATGGGTATTGGCGGTAATGTTGGAACGCCGCTACACCAAGCAGGAGATCATCGCCATGTATTTAAACATCTACGATTTCGGTTATCAGGCTGATGGAATTCAATCGGCGGCAAAAATATACTTCAATAAAACCCCCATGACCTTGTCGAAAGAAGAGTCAGCCACCTTGGTGGGGATGTTGAAAAACTCTTCTCTATTCAACCCAAAGCGTCGTCCTGAAATGACCCGCGACCGCCGCAATGTGGTCTTTCAGCAGATGTATCGCAATGATTTTATCACCAAAGAAGAGCGGGATTCCCTCCAGCAATTGCCTTTGACGTTAGAATTTACCCCCGACTCTCACCGGGAAGGCTTGGCGACCTATTTCCGCACTTACGTAAAGCAATACATGCAAAAATGGGTGAAAGACAACCCTAAAGCCGACGGGGAGCGTTATGATATTTACCGCGATGGTTTACGCATTTACACCACCATTGATTCTCGTTTGCAAGCCCTAGGCGAGCAGGCCATGGAGCAGCACATGAAAAAGCTGCAAGACGAGTTTTTTAAGCAGAATACACCCACTTTAAATCCCACCGCACCCTTTTTGGAATTGCGTGAAGGGGAAATTGACACCTTGCTAGAACGCAGTGCGCGACGTTCGGAACGCTGGCGTGCGCTTCGTGCCTCTGGGAAAGACGAAGAAAGCATTTGGGCGACCTTTAAGGAACCTACCCCCATGACGGTGTTCAGCTGGAAAGGCGATATCGATACCGTGATGACCCCTTTGGATTCCATGCGCTATTACAAGCATTATTTGCGTGGGGCAATGATGTCGATGGATCCTGTAAATGGCCATGTAAAAACCTGGGTGGGCGGATTTAACTACAAGCATTTCCAGTACGACCAAGTGCGTCAAGGGCGTCGTCAAATTGGCTCGACCTTTAAGCCGTTTTTGTATGCGACAGCCATCGACCAATTGCGTCTTTCGCCCTGCGATATTTTACCCGACGCCTTGTTCTGCATAGAACCCATGAAATTTGGAAACGTGGAGGCGTGGTGCCCGAAAAATTCGGGAGATAAATACGGACAAATGCGGACCTTGAAAAACGCTTTGGCGAATTCGGTCAACACCGTTTCCGCTCGTTTGATGGACAAAGTAGGTCCCACCCCCGTGGTGAACTTGGCCAAGAAAATGGGAATTACTTCATATTTACCCCGTGTTCCTTCCATCGCTTTGGGAACGCCCGACATTAGTTTGTTTGAAATGGTTGGTGCCTACAGTACCTTTGCCAACAAGGGGATCTACGTAAAACCCATCACCATTACTCGCATTGAAGACAAAAATGGGACGGTGCTCTTTGAAGTTGCACCCGAAACACGGGATGTGATCAGCGAAGAGTCGGCCTATGTGACTTTAAATTTATTGAAAGGGGTTACCGAAGGTGGTTCTGGACAACGCCTGCGTCACAATGTCGCCAAAGACAACTATGCTTACCAAGCCGTAGTAACGGGCTACCCATATGAATTTACCAACCCCATTGCTGGGAAAACGGGAACAACCCAAAACCATTCCGACGGTTGGTTTATGGGGATGGTGCCCAACCTAGTGACTGGTGTTTGGGTGGGCGGAGAAGACCGCGCCGTGCACTTCGACAACATTGCTTATGGGCAGGGGGCCAGTATGGCACTTCCCATTTGGGCTCTCTTTATGAAAGCGGCCTATGAAAACCCCGACTTGGGGATTTCTCTGGAAGATTTCGAAGCTCCGGAAGTGGTGGGAATTCCAATTGATTGCGCTCCGATTGATCCCAATGCGCTCAACCCATTGGAGGAAAAAGAAGAAGATTTAGACGAGTTGGGCTTTTAGTCTTGCTCCTCGGCCAACCACTCGGCAAAGGAAGTTTCGGTTTCGCGTAATTTTAACGCTACAAGACGAATATTTTCGGGCAAGCGCGCTTTGATCTTTTGCGCAAAATCAATGACCATCATCTCACTGGTAGGCTGATAATTCACGAGCAGTACTTTGTGTCCGCGTTGTTTCATTTCTTCCGCCAATTCTTTGTGGGGGCTATTTCCATTGAGCACGGTAGCGTGATCGAAAGGCAAAACAATCTCCTCTCGAACGATTTTCTTGAGGTCGCTAAAGTCAATCACCATCCCGTGTTTTACGTTTGTGGGGTCGTTAATGGGTTGTCCTTTTACGGTAACAGCCAGTTTATAGCTGTGCCCGTGCACGTTTTTACAAAGGCCATCGTAGCCATAGAGGGCGTGACCGGTTTCAAAATTGAATTCTTTGGTGATGCGGATAGTGGACGACATGAATAGAACGGCATTGATTCGCCTGCAAGTTCCGTAATTTTTTGGAAACGATTTGATAATGCAACAAATTTTGGGCGAGCGAATTACAATCTGCGATTCCTTCTTACCTTTGTGGCAATAATTTGGTTTATGAAAAATATTCTTGTCCCATTAGGCATTTCCGACAATGCCCAAAACACCTTGGCCTATGCAATTGACTTGGCCGTTACGAGTCAGGCCAAACTCTATGTCATGGATACCTTTAATCCCAGCTTCACCAATGCGCATTTGCTCAATGTAAAAGACGCCATGGGAAGCCGCAATCGTCAACGCATCAAAGCGCTGATTCAGCAAGTGGACAGTAAAGGAGTCACTATTCAAATGGCGAGTTATGAGGGCGATTTCCTCAGCGCAATCGCAGCTCTAGACAAAAAAGTTGCCTTGGATTTAATCGTAACTGGACCTGTGCCTAATGCCGATGACGAGGCAGTATTTTTAGGGCCAACCGCAGGTCGCGTTGTTAAAAAAACAGATATTCCTGTATTGATCGTCCCAGAAGGGGCTGCTTTTCAGGCCCCCAAAAAAGCGTTATTTGCTTTTAAGCGCGGAAGAATTAAAGGAGACCGCTCCCTCACCCCTTTGCGCTATTTTCAAGACCAATTTCAAACTGCCTTGGAATTGTTGTTGGTGAAAGTACCCGATCAAAGCCGAAAGGAGCAACAAATTGACCACGAGATTGTCGAGCTTTCCGACCGAATGAGCTCTACCGAAAATGGCACGGTCTATCAAGGGGTACTGGAACATTTTCAATCGGTACAGCCCGATTTGCTCATCGTCTTTGCCCGCAAACGCGGCTTTTTCGAGAAATTAATCGAGTCGGATGTGGTCTTGAAAAAAGACTTTTTTACCAAAACGCCTTTGTTGGTTTTAAAGAACCGCAAATAAATGCGGCGATTTCTCTTCCTTTCCGTTGTGTTGTGTGGGCAGCTCTTTTCACTGCATGCCCAAAGCCGTTATTTTAACTTAAACGTTGACAACGACCTCTTTTTTGTCACCGACTATTACTATTCCAGTGGAATATTCTTGCAGTATGGGCGCGAATTAAAAACGGAAGCTGAAGAAGACGTGCAACGTCAGTTTCGCCTTTGGGAATTGGGGCAGGAGATTTATACCCCCTCGAATCGCTTTGCGACCGACGTGCGTCTTTACGATTACCCCTATGGCGGCTGGACCTATTTAAAGCACAGCCGACAAAAAGAAATCAGCACAAAAAAGCAGTATGAATTAGGGCTTCAACTAGGCGTTACAGGCGATTGGTCTATAGCCCGTTGGATGCAAAACACCTATCATACTACCGTGTTGAATTTACCCGAAAATGCATGGGTAGATCAAATGCCCGAAGCGGTGCACTTGAACTTTTTTGGACAATATTTTACACAAAAGTCTTTAGGGAAATACCTCTACTTTATGCAGCAATGGTATTCTACTTTGGGTACCCAACGTATGGATGTTGGTGGTCGATTTGGACTGAATATTGGTTCGGGTCACTACTTTGGTTTGGGGGCGAACACCCTCTACAATCAGTCGCAAGGTGATGCATTTTATGTTGGGGTAAACACCCGCTATGTGGCGCACGATTATATGCTCACCGGAAGTTTATTCAACGACAAGGCCTCTTTTACAGCAGAAAATGTTCCTTTCCGCTATGAAGTTGAGGTGGGTTTTGCATTACAGAAAGAACGCTGGAAGTTCTTCTTTATGTATAAAAACCGCTCCCGCGACAATACCCTGCAGCCCGAAGAAGGACATCATTTAATGAACATTACGTTGAGTCGTTTTTTTGATTAAGTCAATTATGCAATGTAATTTTAGGCTGTTAAAGTAATTCACCCTTATGAAAAAATACTTCGCCTTATTCTCGATTTCCTTATTGCTGAGTTCCTGTATCGTCATCAAAGTATACGATACACCAAAAGCGGAAAATGAAGCGCCAAAAGTCATCGCCAAACGCCAGATGATGCTGCCTTCAGACAAGATGATTCCCTTGCCTACTGGAGAGCAAGAAATTTTGTTTTTCGGAGATGAATTCCCCCCTGAACCCATGTTGTTTCACGGGAAAGGCGACACTTTAATGGTGGACATCAAAGGCGATTCAATCGCGTCAAAAGCCGTGTTCGTCATTAAGCTAGACGAAGGCGATAGTCTTGCACCGCCCATGCAGTTCAAGTGGAAAGGGAAAGAAGACGGGATGTTTATTCATCCGCCCATTCCCATGCCGATGAAGGCCCCGTGTTGTGTGGTTATGGATAGCGTGTGTAAAGACCAGCCCAAGATGAAGCACCAAATTCGAATGATGAAAGTGGATGCATCTCAAAAGGAGGAGAAGCAAAATATTTTCGTTTTCCGTTCGGAAGAAGAAAAAGCAGCTCCTTTAATTGTGATTGATGGTGTAGAGCAAGCCGCAGGTTATGACTTTAAAAACATCGCGCCAGACGATATCGAACGTATTGATGTATTGAAAGACGCTGCTGCCATCAAAAAATTTGGTGAAAAAGGGAAAAACGGGGTGATTGATATCACGATGAAGAAAAACTAGGGTTTTCCCAATAGTAGAAGTTGTGTTCATCATCGCAGACGAAATCCATTTTAGGATAGAGTCCGTTACCAATCTGGTTGGTTTTTTCTGTTTCTAAACTCAATCCTTTCGCTTGGGTCGCTACACAGTGATCTTGAGCGGCTTTTAACAAGGCTTTTCCGATAGCTTTTCCGCGTATTTTAGGTTGAACATATAGATCGTTGAGCAACCACAGCTTTGCCATATTGGTCGACGAAAAAAGCGGGTAGAGTTGCGTAAATCCGACCAAATCTCCGTCCACTTCAGCCACAAACACAACCGATTGTTTTTGTTCCATGCGCTCTTGAAGAAAAGCTTTGGCTCCTTGGAGGTCACTTTTTTTTCGGTAAAAGACCCTGTAGGCGTCGAAAAGCGCAGCTAGGGCATCGAGTTGTTCTGGGTGAGGGGTATAGATTTTCATAAGGGATATGTTAAGAATGAATGGATAATTGAGCTGGGAACACTATTCTTTTCATGGATTGCGTTGGGTGGGCGACAAAAGGGTATAGTGGATTCCCAAAGCGAACCCCTGGAAATCTTGTGTTTCCCGTTGTAGGGGGTCATAATTTCTTTTTTGAAAACGGTAGGAGAGGGAGGCGGAGAACCTGCGCCAGATGAGGTATTGCGCATGGGCGACTACGCCCAAACTATTCACAAAGGTTTTGGGCGGATAGAAGCTGCGTTCACTTGCACCGGGAGCAATTCCGCTTGCGCGCAGTAGAATGTGATAGCTGCCACCCAAGGAAAGCTGTAAACGATTTACAGGATAGACGCTCAACACCAAAGGCAAACGCAAAAAGCGGAGGCGATCGATGCTGGTATTGTCGGGTGTGTCATAGCGGTAGCTTAACCGTTGATAGTGGATACCACTACTTAAGCCAAAATTTTTATCGATGCGGTAGTGCACATTTGCGCCAAGATCGAGATGCAGTCGGGCTTTGGTGGGAAGATCGGCCGTGTTGGAGCGATGCGGTTGAACAAACACATCAAAATTCCACTTGCGGTAATACTCCACATCCATGCCTTCGTCATACTGTTGGATTAAAAGTCCTGGACCTTGCGCCAATGCGATTGGACTAACTCCCAACAGGAGCAGGATGAAAAGGCGATTTAACATGGGTTTTAGGGGGTTTTAGGGGAAAAGAAGCGCTTTCCACAATAGAGCGTCCAAAGTCCGCTTAGGATCCACCAAAGGATGAAAAACCAATCGTTTTTGGTTGTGCCGTTCCATTGGAGGTATTCAAAGACGACCCCTTCCATAAACAAGTCGAAAGCGAACCAAAGGAATAAAATACTCCCCCAAAGTAAGACGGTCGAAACTTTAGGGGAGCTTTTCATTTAAACGATGTATTCTTTTTCCTTTTTGATGGTCACCGTTGAAGGGTGCATCAAGATTTCAGCTTGCCCGGTTGTTTTAGGCAATTCATAGGCGAAGAAATATTCTAAGGTTTCGAGTTTACTTTCATAGAACTCATCCGAATAGTTTCCATTGCCTGTGATGAGGGCTTGCTGTGCATTGACACCAATGTCCAACCACGTCCAGCCCATGATGACCAAGCTAAAGAATTCCATAAAGATGGAAGCGTCGGCCAAGAAGCGTTCGTAATCTCCTTTCATGGCGAAAGGCATGAGGTGTCCAAGAATTTTTTGGGTGAGTTGTAGTTTGTCTCCCAAGATTTTGGCGTAGCCTTTAAGGGCATCTAACTGACTAGCCGCTTGGATGGTCTCCATGACTTCAGCCATTAGCAATTGTGCACCTTCTCCGTTCCCCATTGTCATTTTACGTCCTAAAAGGTCTTGCGATTGAATTCCCGTTGTTCCTTCATAGATGGAAGAAATACGGATATCGCGGTAGTACAATTGTAAAATAAAGTCGGAACAGAAGCCATAACCACCAAGAATTTGAAGTCCGTTATTGATGGAATAAGCGCCTGCTTCGGCGGGATAGGTTTTTACAACCGGAATAATCATTTCCAAGAGGGTGTTGTACTTCTTTTTCTCCTCCGGACTGGTCGCGGTATTTTCGAGATCGTAGTATTTAGAAGCCAACATGACCAAGCTCATAGATCCTTCAACCACTGATTTTTGTAGCATGAGCATTCGGCGAACATCGGGGTGTTCGACAATCAAGGCTTGCTTGTCGTTGATGTCTTTGGTTCCGTCGCTGGTGAGTTTTCGTCCTTGTGGACGCTCGTTGGCGTACTGTAGTGAAGCGTAATAAGCCGCAGAGGCAATGGCTGAAGAACCTAAGCCCACCGCGATACGCGCAGCGTTCATCATGAGGAACATATAGTGTAGCCCCTTGTTGGGTTCTCCCACCAAGTAGCCTTGGCAATCGTCGGCATCGCCGAAACCGAGGTGGGTGGTGGCATAGCCGCGTTGTCCCATTTTTTGGAAATCGGCAACCGTAGTTACGTCATTGGGTTCAAGTCCACCGCTGGCGGTTGGACGGTTTTTAGGGACAACGAAAAGGGAAATCCCTTTGGTTCCTTTGGGTGCTCCTTCAATACGCGCCAATAAAAGGTGAACAACATTTTCGGTGAAGTGGTTGTCTCCTCCTGAGATAAAGATCTTTTGTCCGCTAATTTTGTAATGCCCCTCTTCGGTTGGAGTGGCTTTGGTGACGATATCCGAGAGAGAACTTCCTGCTTGTGGTTCGGTTAAACACATGGTTCCGCCCCATTTCCCAGCGAGCATATTGGGCACATAGGTGTCTTTTAATTCCTGGGAAGCAAAGTGAATGATGAGTTCTGCAGCTCCTTGGGTAAGACCCGTATAACCCGGTAGGTGATTGTTGGCGGCATTTAAAACATAATTTGTAGCCGTTTGTACCATGAGCGGGATTTGCATTCCACCATCTTCATAGTCGAAAGGGGCAGAGATAAAACCGAGTTCCCCTCCTTGGTGCATCATGGTTTTTACTTGTTCGTGCACATAGACCGTACCGTCTTTGTGGTAGGCGGGCTTTTCATCGACCTCTTGCATATAAGGGAATAACTCCTTGTCGGCAAAGGTTTTGGTGGAGTCGATAAAGAGGTCAAGCGATTCTTTATCGTGGTCTTGGAAGCGTTCGCGGTCCAACATTCCTTCTAAGTTATGCACATCATAAAGCATATACTTTAGGGTGTCCATGTCTACATATTTATCTGCCATTGTTTTGTTTTTTGATTAATACAACATCGTTCCTTCGGCATAGAAGAAACCAAATATACACAATTCAGGAGAGTAGAAAAGCGCAATTAAGAATTCTTAACATCTCCCTTTCAGTCGTTTAAGAAAGTATAGCGACGGCTATTTAAGCTTTATAGACAAAAGCGTTACAGTGCATGCCGGCGCCAACAGAGGCAAAGACATAGGTTTGTCCTGCTTTTAATTCAAAGCCTTCCATTTGTTTGTTTTTTACCATGTCGAACAGGGTGGGGACTGTAGCTACAGAAGTATTCCCCGTGGTGGCGATATTGGAAGGGATTTTGTGGGCATATTCGCTGTCTGCACTGTCGAAAAGGCGCATGAGGTTGTGTGCGATTACGCGCAGCATTTTAGCGTTGGCTTGGTGGAAGAAGAAATAGTCGATGTCATTCGGGCTTAAGTCAGCTTGGTCAAGGGCCTTTTTGATTACCTCTGGGAGGTAGGTCGTGGCGTATTTATAGACCTGCTGGCCTTGCATTTTAAAGTATTGATTTCCGGGATGATCGGCTTTAATGGAACGGTCGAGGACGATATTGTTTAAATCTTCTTGAGCGTGCGAGAAGGTAGCGTGGGCGACAATTCCTTCCGTAGCATCGTCTTTGGAGAGCACAACTGCACCACAACCATCTCCCATAAGCATGGAATCCACATCAAATGGATCGAG
>WTJP01000163.1 GCA_011526275.1 Candidatus Arcticimaribacter sp.
GCAAGGTGTGTTTTTGCATCTGGACGATTGACGAGCGCCGTTATTTGTCTTTCATGAATTTCAGGTGACATTCTCAAAACCATAGAGTGTAACCCCTCCATCAATTCGACATTTTCATAATTACCCTCATAAATCATTGGTGGAAGCCATTTCTGGGCCAAAGCTTCCATGCCATGTTTATGTGCATAATCAATGATGGCCTGTCTTTTTTCTGGCTCACCCTCTTTTAGCCCATGAATTCCGGTATCTAACAAAGCCATTTTTTCAATGCGATTTGGGGCCAGTCTTATCATTTCTAGCGCTACCCTCGCTCCCATTGAGTGTCCGGCTATACGCAGAGTTCCACTGGTTTCCTCTAAACAAGACTGAGCCATATCAGTGATGGAATTTTGTTTCGTGTTGTCAGCAACATAGGTGTCGGCTGGCAAGTGCGGTAGAATGCCCTGCCATACGAATTCGTCACAAAGTAAGCCGGGAATAAGTATTATTTTGCTCATCAGTTTTTGGAATCCTCTTGATTAGTTTGTATGGTTTTTATCTGCCATTCCCGCCAGAGTTTCTTGAATTGGATAATCTTCGGGTTGTTAACTTCATTTGCATTTGCCCAAAGAGCCACATTGCGCGGCAGAGCAGGCAGGTTTGTCGATAATTCCTGATCAGCGGACAGCATATTTGAATGTTTGGTAAGCAATTTAGGAAGGGCAACAAGCATATCTGTTGTCTGCAATAGTCTGAGGCACATGCTAATATCGCCTGTGAAACTAATGATGGGCGTTAAATTTGGTAATCCAAGAGTGGAGAAATGCTCATATTCCTCCTCATAGATATTCGACCGCGCCCCGACAACCATCCAAGCTTGTTTTCCTAATTCGTCCCTCGTTATATTTCTATTCAGCCCAATGAGACGCGATGTCTTTCCTGCATAAATTCCAATCTCATCTTCGAGCATAATTTCTTGTACCAGCCTATCCTGATTGGAGTTCAGCTTCGATGGCGCCAAGACAATATCTATTTCTTGGTTGTTTAGCCTTTCCAAAAGTCGCCCCGCCGTCGCCGTTGTTACTTTCATGGGTGGTAAGTTATTATCAACAAGCAAATCTGACACAAATGAAGAAAATAAACTTTGTGCCAACATGGGCCCTACTCCGATGTTGATAGTATCCTTACTTTTTGTTTTCCAACTTGATACTTCTTCTTCTGCCAATGCAATTTGGCGATGAATCTCCAAGCCTTTATCAGCTAATTTATGTCCCAAACTCGTTGCTGTAACACCATTGCGTGTACGTTTAAGTAAGTCTCCGCCTGATTGGTGCTCTAAGATTTTGACAATACGTGACAAGGTCGGTTGCACAACGCCGAGTTTATCAGAGGCCTTGCTTAACGATCCCTGTCTGACAATTTCTGAAAAATAAAAAAGATGCTTTGGGTCCATTTATCAATTTTTTGATATCATTGTAACTATTTGATATTTTACTTATACCCAAATCATTTCTAATTTTGCAAGATAAACGCGTTTTGGGAGGTTATAATGAAATCCGTAAAATACTTAGTTGCTGCTGCATTGATTTCAGCAACAACAATTGCGCCCGCAATGTCTGCAACATTAAAAGCAGAGGGCGGCTCAGCAGCAGGCTTATCTGCGTTGGTGCCACAGCTACTATCTAAATATGCCAATGACAAATATGAAATTCGTGTCAATGTGGACCAGACCCTTACAAGAGCGGCACTTAAAACAGCAACAGGGGCTATTGATGTAGCTTCAATCCCTGCTGGTGCGTACGCAAAAATGAAGACAGGCAAAGGCCCTTATAAGAAAATGGGTGATGAAGCTGTTGAAGCGTCAAAAAATATTCGTGCGCTCTTCTCTTTCTTAGGTGGTCACATTCATCCAATGACATATGCTGACAGCGGCATCACAAGTTTTGAAGATGTGCGTGGTAAGCGTGTGTTCATTGGTCCACCTGCAGGTTCCGCTGCTGCGCAGTCAGCAGGTATTATTGAAGCCGTGACAGGTATGAAAGCCGGTGAAGACTATGAAGCGATTAAGCTTGCATGGGGCGCTGCTAACCAAGCCTTTGAGGATGGCAAATTTGACCTGTTTATGCGGACAGGCACAATGGGCTCTGCTGCCATTGATCAATTCGGTTCATCAAAAAAGTATCGTCTGGTAGGGATTCCAGAAAGCACACTGTCAACAGAGGCTTGGAAGAATTACATCAAGGTGCCGGGCCGTGCAGCAGATACGCTTCCAGCGGGTACTTATGCGAATATGGCTAATAATGGCGAAGACGTCCTAGTTTCTGCTTATGTCATGTTTGTGGGCGTGCATAAAGATATGTCTGATGAAGTTGCTTATGACTTAACAAAGGCAATGTTTGAAAATCTTGATGACGCTCATGCCGTTTCGCAAGGTCTGACACCACTTAAGCTCAATAGTGCTTTTGTGTCGTTGAATGCAAAATTGCATCCGGGCGCAATCAAGTATTTTGAGGAAAAGGGTGTCGCTATTCCTGATAGCGTTCGCTAGTTGCAACATGTGTTGGGGCCAGAGTTTTCTGGCCTCTACATTTTTTTGAGAATTTTATGATGGAAAAGACTGGTCAATTAGGCGAAGCATTAAAAAGAACCGTATTGCTCGTAATAGGGTTTTTCTTTGCATTGTTAGGGTATTTAAATGCACTTCCTGATTTGGGACCCTTGCCTTCATTAGGTGTTACGCCCGCAGTGATATTACATCCTATCGCTCTTGCAGTTGGCTTTGCTGTTGCGGCTATTTCCATATCGCGCTTTTCTGCATCAAAAAAGGACATTATTCAGAACGTCTTTCATCTGGGTTTGGTCCTAGCAGGGTTTTATGCGCTGATTTCTTACAACATCGCCGTAACAGAAGTTGAGGAAGTCGGGCTGTTCTTCTTTGAAGAATATC
>WTJP01000147.1:0-4109 GCA_011526275.1 Candidatus Arcticimaribacter sp.
TGATCAATTATTTCTTGGATAAAAACACCGCTGCAGGCTACCAAGAAACCCAAGTCCCGCATTTGGTCAATGAAGCCTCGGGGATTGGGACAGGACAATTGCCCGATAAAGAAGGGCAAATGTACCACGTGACTGGTGATAACCTTTATTTAATTCCCACTGCTGAAGTCCCATTGACCAATATGTACCGTGATGTTTTGTTGGAAGAAAAAGAGCTACCCATTGCGGTTACGGGCTACACCCCTTGCTTTCGAAGAGAAGCAGGAAGCTACGGTGCCCACGTGCGTGGACTTAATCGTTTACATCAATTCGACAAAGTTGAAATCGTGCGTTTGGAAACCCAAGAACGCTCCAATGCTGCCCTCGAAGAAATGATGCAGCACGTGAAAGGCATTTTGGCTGAACTCGAACTACCCTATCGCGTTTTGCGTTTATGCGGAGGTGATTTAGGCTTTACCTCGGCCCTGACCTATGATTTTGAATTGTTTTCTGCTGCACAAGAAAAGTGGTTGGAAATCAGTTCTGTTTCCACTTTTGAAGCCTATCAAGCCGAACGTTTACAATTGCGCTACCGCACCAAAGACGGGCAAAAACAAAATGTGCATACCCTTAACGGAAGCTCCTTGGCACTCCCACGTGTGTTAGCCACCTTGTTGGAAAACGGACAAACAGCAGACGGTATTCAAATCCCAAAAGCCTTGGTTCCTTACACCGGCTTTGATAAAATTGACTAAGATGTATATCTACAACGTTACCGTACATGTAGAACCCAGTGTTGAGCAAACTTGGTTGGACTGGATGAAAAACCACCACCTTCCTGCGATGATGGAAACAGGGCAATTCACCCAAGCGCGCTTGTTTAAAGTCATCAGCGATCAAGATCAGGGTGGGGTGAGTTATGCCACGCAATACCACTGCGCCAGTAAAAAAGAATACGATACCTATATCGAACAATACGCCAAAGCTTTGCGGCAAGATGCCATCGACCGTTTTGGTAATTCCATTTTGGCTTTCCGCACCCAATTGGAAGAAATCATTTCTGTAGCATGAAAGCTGTTCGCCCTAAAAAACAACTTGGGCAGCACTTCTTGACCGATTTATCCATCGCTGAAAAAATCGCTACCACCCTCGATTTCTCTAATTACAAGCGTGTACTTGAAATTGGCCCCGGCATGGGTGTCCTCACCCAATTCCTCCCTTGGAAACAAGGAAAAGTATATCTCATTGAAGTCGATACAGAATCTGTAAATTACTTGCAGGCCCATTATGCTTCCATGGCTAAGAACATCCACGAAGCCGATTTTTTGAAGGTGGATTTAAGTCAGCTTATGGGAGAAGATCCCTTTGCCATCATTGG
Organism: Candidatus Arcticimaribacter sp.; assembly: GCA_011526275.1. GTDB lineage: Bacteria > Bacteroidota > Bacteroidia > Flavobacteriales > Flavobacteriaceae > Arcticimaribacter. The sequence goes on from WTJP01000147.1 coordinate 1,358, forward strand.
GAACTTCCCCTACAACATCTCCACTCAAATTATCTTTAAGACCATCGAAAATCGAGAACAAATTCCTTTTTTTTCGGGCATGTTTCAAAAAGAAGTGGCTCAACGCATTTGCGAACCACCGGGCAGCAAACGCTACGGTATTCTTTCGGTTTTAACGCAACTCTATTATCACACCGAATATCTTTTTACCGTAAAACCCGGGGTGTTTAATCCTCCTCCCAAGGTTGATTCTGGCGTTATTGCTTTAAGACGAAAAGAGAACTATCGAATTGACTGTAATGAAGAACTTTTGTTTAAAATCGTCAAGTTGAGTTTTCAGCAAAGGAGAAAAACCCTTCGCAACAGCCTAAAAACGCTTGGGCTTCCTAAAAATATTACAGAAGATAGTATCTTTGACCAACGGCCCGAAAAACTCTCGGGAGACGACTTTATTGCGCTAACCAAAAGAATCGATCATGGCGAACTTTCAACTTGACGGGGAATACATTGGAGCAATAAAAGAACTTATTCAGTCAAACAAGAATAAGAAACTTAAAAAGCAACTGCACGAACTCCACTATGCCGACATCGCAGAGTTGATCGAAGCGCTATCGATTGAGGATGCCATTTATTTGGTGAAATTACTCGACAGTGAAAAAACCGCAGATGCACTCGCCGAGGTAGATGAGGACTTTCGAGAAAAAATTCTCGATCAGCTTTCGGCCAAAGAAATCGCCGAAGAGGTAGAGGAACTCGACACCGATGACGCTGCCGATATAATCGCAGAACTTCCCGAAGAGCGCCAAGAAAAAGTACTCTCGGAAATTGAAGATACCGAGCATTTAAAGGACATTCGCGAACTTTTAAAATACGACGAAGACACCGCTGGGAGTCTAATGGCCAAAGAATTGGTGAAAGTACACGAAGATTTGAGTGTCTTAAAATGCGTCAATGCCATGCGCAAACAAGCACAAGAAGTGACCCGCGTGCATTCCATCTATGTGGTCAATGCCAAGAATGAATTGCTTGGACGTTTATCCCTTAAAGACTTGATTACCGCAAATTCCCGTGCTGTTGTAAAAGACATTTATATTCCCAAAGTAGACTTTGTGCATGTGAATGAAGATGTAGAGGAAGTGGCAAAAATCATGTCGAAATATGACCTGGAAGCCATTCCTGTGGTCAACGACAACAAAGAACTATTAGGGCGAATTACCATTGACGATATCGTCGATGTCATTAAAGAAGAGGCCGATAAAGACTATCAATTGGCCGCTGGTATTTCTAACGATGTAGAAGCAGATGACACCATACTGGAATTGACGCGTGCACGTCTCCCCTGGTTATTTCTAGGATTATTGGGCGGCTTGGGTAGTGTTTTTATCCTGAAAGATTTTGAGACCGTTATGAACCAACCCCAATTGCGTTCGCTGTTTTTCTACACCCCACTCATTGCCGCCATGGCGGGAAATGTTGGCGTACAATCTTCCGCAATTATTGTACAAGGTTTAGCCAACGATATCGTAAAAGGATCCATGATCAACCGCTTATTTAAAGAAATTGGCTTGAGCCTCATCAATGGATTTTTCTTGGCAGTGGTACTCATCGCCTTTGGACAAGTCATGGGACAAGAGCTCATTCTAAGCCTCACCGTTGCTGGTTCTATGATGGGGGTCATCGTTATGGCAGCACTCATTGGCACTTTTGTTCCCATTGTACTCGATAAGCGCGGCATTGACCCTGCTATCGCGACAGGACCTTTTATTACCACCGCCAACGATATTTTTGGGATTTTCCTTTTCTTCTATATCGCACAACTAGCGCTTGGATTCTAAACGCAACTGGTCATGAAAATTCTTCATCTCGACGAAAATCATCCGCTGCTTTTAGAACAACTCGAAACGGCAGGATTTCAAAATACAAAAGCCTATACCACCCCCAAGGAGGAAGTCGAACGCATGCTTCCTAACTTCGATGGGATAGTGGTCCGCAGCCGTTTTCCCATTGACGCTGCATTTTTAGCGCACGGCAGTCGACTTAAATTTATTGCACGGGTTGGTGCTGGAGTAGAAAATATCGACCAAGATGCAGCAAAAGCAATGGGAATAAGCCTGTTCGCTGCCCCCATGGGAAATGCCAATGCCGTGGGAGAACACGCCTTGGGCATGTTGCTCAACCTCATGAATAAATTAAGGCTTGCTCACTCCTCTATTCAACAGGGGGAATGGTTAAGAGAAACCCACCGTGGGGAAGAACTCGAAGGAAAAACTGTAGGCATCATTGGGTATGGGAACATGGGGAAAAGTTTCGCCAAAAAACTCCAGGGCTTTGATGTAGCTGAAGTTATCTATTACGATATCGTAAGCAAAACGCCTGATAACTATGCCCGCCAAGTTCGCCTGGAGGAGTTGCAAGACAAAGCTCAGGTTTTAAGTTTGCACACCCCTCAAACACCAGAAACCATAGGGATGATAGACGCTGCTTTTTTAGCGAAAATGCAACAGCCTTTTTGGTTGATTAATACCGCTAGAGGAAGTGCAGTAGAAACAGCGGCCCTAGTCCAAGCCATAAAGCAAGGGAAAGTAAAAGGGGCGGCTTTGGATGTTTTGGAATATGAAAAAAGCTCCTTTGAAAACCTGTTTGAAAAAGAAAATAATCAAGACTTAAATTTCCTACTTCAAGCGCCTAATGTACTTTTATCGCCGCATGTAGCTGGCTGGTCTATAGAAAGCCACCGAAAACTGGCGGAACTAATCGTACGCCAAATCGTTTT
>WTJP01000147.1:4209-11934 GCA_011526275.1 Candidatus Arcticimaribacter sp.
TCTCTTGTGCGTTGTTCCAACAAGATTTTCTCGCCGTAGGAGCGTACTTTTTCTTTGGCAGCATCATCAAAGTGACGCACCGTGTAGAGATTTACCCCCTCGGTCACGGTTACTTTGAATTTTGCACGAAGCTCGGTTAAAAGTTCTTCCAAACGGTTGTATTTATTGTTGACCACCACCGAAAAACTAATGGCCGAGTTTTGGATGAGCTCTACCCGCATTTGGAAACGCGAAAGCAAAGCAAAAATGTCGGAAATATTGTCTTCGACGATAAAAGAAAAATCTAAGGAAGATAGCTTTAAAAGCACCTGATTTTGTTTGACAATAAAACAAGGCACATGGGGTTCAAGCGTTTGCCCTTTAGACACTGCTGTACCTTTGCCTTCTGGAGCAATAAAAGAACGCACATACAACGGTATTTCTTTGCGTTGCAGGGGTTGTAGGGTTTTAGGGTGAATAACCGAAGCCCCGTAAAACGCCAACTCGATTGCTTCGCGATAAGAAATTTGATTCAACAGTACCGTGTCTTCAAAGTGACGTGGATCGCCGTTCAATACCCCGGGGACATCTTTCCAAATCGTAACCGATTCAGCGCCTAAAGCATAGCCAAAAATTGCAGCGGTATAATCGGAGCCTTCGCGGCCTAAAGTGGTGGTAAAGTTATTGCTGTCGCTTCCAATAAAGCCTTGCGAAATAATGAGTTTAGCCCCATTGACCTGCTCTTTGATGCTGGCCTGTGTCAATTCCCAATCTAAATTTGCATCGCGATAGTAATTGTCTGTCTTTACACATTTGCGCGCATCGAGCCAGTGGGCAGGCAACCCAATGGAACGTAAGTAATCGCAAATAATGGTCGTGGAGATCAACTCCCCAAAAGAAACCGTTTGGTCATAAACAAAACTGTAATTGGGAGATTTGTTATGCTCAAAAAAGGAAATCATTTCTCCGATGAATTTCCTTACTTTTTCTTCTAAGGCTGCACTATTCTCCCCCATTAATTCTTTCACTATCGTTAAGTGAAAAGCTTCTAGGGCTTGAATAGCTGTTTTGAGTTGTTCTGGCTTGTTTTGATAGGTCGCTACAATCTCTTCTAGGGCATTGGTAGTTTTTCCCATAGCGGAAACGATGATTAACACATCTTCATACCCCACTTGTTGTAGCACCGAGGCTACGTTTTTTACGCTAGGTGCATCTTTAACCGAGGCACCTCCAAACTTAAATATTCTCATTTTCCTTCGCTAAATAACGACGCATGGCCGCTTGATCCATTTGAACAGTGCGCCAATCCTCGAGGACATCCGCACCACTATTTTCATAAAAATTTACTGCATGGGTGTTCCAGTCCAACACCACCCATTCAATTCGTCTTACCCCCTGCGCTTCTGCATAGGCGATAAATTTGGTATAGAGCGCTTTCCCCAAACCTGTACCGCGTTCCTTTTGGGTAACGATTAGATCTTCCAAGTGAAAGGTTGGCCCTTTCCAAGTAGAATAGCGTGGGTAAAACAAAGCCATTCCAACAACTTGCCCTTGCTTTTCAGCTACAAAACATTGAAATTTTGGCTGCCCCCCAAAAGCGTGCTCGAGAAGATCATCTTCTGAAATTACAACCGCCTCGGGCTCTTTTTCAAAATCGGCTAGTTCTTGGATCAATCCAAGTACGGCTTTCATGTCTTTGGGCTCTGCCCATCGCAAAACTGCAGCTTTCATGGCGCAAAAATAAGATTGTTCTAAAGACTATTTAACAAATTGAGTGCTATTTCACATTTTGTGATTATTGTGTGAAAAAGGCTCACCACCATGCATTTATGGCCTGAGCGAAGTCTGCGGGGTTTTCCGCATGCAACCAGTGTCCCGCTCTTGGAATGGTGACCAATTCTGCCAAAGGAAAATGGTGTTTCAACAACAACTCGTCTTGGGTCTCAATATAGCCCGAATGTTCTCCTTTTAAAAAGAGGGTTTTCCCTGCATATTGCTGTTCTTTCCCTAAGGGGGTTCCAATGCGATCGCTAGCATTTTTTAAGACCTCAATATTCAAACGCAACCCCAGTTGTTCTGGGCTCACGCGATAAATGTTTTTCAGCAGGAACTGTCGTGTTGGGGCTTCCTTGACATACTGTGCTAACTGTTCATCGGCCGCCTTTCGGCTTTTTAGGACAGAAAAGTCGAGGGAGGCTAAACCGTTTAAGATCGTTTGATGATGAGGCGGATAGGTTTTAGGTGCAATATCTGCAACGATGAGTTGTTCCACTTTCTCGGGATACAAACAGGCAAAAAGCATGGCGACTTTCCCTCCCATGGAATGCCCCAAAATAGTGGCTTGTTGAAGCTGATTTTCATTGAAATAATGGCGTAAATCTTCTGCCATTTCCTCATAACCGAAATCGGCAGACCAAAAACTTCTCCCGTGATTACGCTGGTCTATGAGGTGAACCCGCCAGCCTTGGCTAGCCCAATTTTTTGCGTGGGTTTTCCAATTGTCTCCCATCCCGAGAAATCCATGGAGGACAATGAGATCTTTTTCTCCATCTCCCACCACCAAAGCATGAACTAACTCCATTATTTCAGCAAGCTTAAATAGCGTTTTACTACGGTTTCAAAACCGAAGTAAAGCGACTCACTCATGAGGGCGTGACCTATGGAAACTTCCAATAGTCCTGGAATTTCTTGTGCAAAAAAGGCGATGTTTTCCAAGCTTAAATCATGACCAGCATTGACGCCTAAACCAAGTGAATTGGCTAATTGTGCTGCTTCACGATAAGGAGCGATGGCTGCTTCTTTGTCTTTGGTGTAATTTTGCGCATAGGCCTCGGTGTATAATTCGATGCGATCAGTGCCTGTTGCAACAGCACCCTCAATGCTTTTTAGATCTGGATCGACAAAAATAGAAGTGCGAATCCCCGCTGCTTTAAATTCTGCAATAACATCCTTTAAAAATGAAGCATGACGCAGGGTGTCCCAACCTGCATTGGAGGTAATGGCATCTTCGGCATCGGGAACCAAAGTAACCTGCGTTGGGCGAATCGCCAAAACCAATGCTTTGAATTCAGGAATGGGATTCCCTTCAATGTTATATTCTGTGGTTACCACGGAAGGAAGTTCACGTGCATCGCTGTAACGAATGTGTCGCTGGTCTGGGCGTGGATGCACCGTTATTCCTTGAGCACCAAAATTTTGTAAGTCGGTCGCCACCTGCAAAAGATTGGGGACATCTCCGCCTCGAGAATTGCGAAGCGTCGCAACTTTGTTCACGTTCACACTAAGCTTTGTCATGGTCAAATTTTTTCCAAAAATACAAACTTCACTTCCCTAAGCCTACCCTTTATTGAGAAAAGCTTTTATCCAAGCCCAAGTTTAATTTCGTAAGTTTGTACAAAACAGTTCGCATGCAAATCGCTGTCCTTTGTCCGTTCATCAACCCCGTCTCTTTAGGTTATGCCGAAGGTGTCATTGAACATCTCTTGGGCTTGAAGATGAAGGTTTTAGTGGATCAACAATTGCATGAAGGACTCGAAACCTCAGACGTTAAAGAACAACTCCAACTGTTTTCAAGTCTCGATGCAAATACAGATTATTTGATTTGCATTGGTGGTGATGGCTCCATGTTGCAAGCCGTGACCGTTGTTCAAGACAGTAATGTACCCATATTGGGGATCAATACCGGCCGCCTTGGGTTTTTAACCAGCCTACAAAAAGAGTCCTTGAACAAAGGCCTTCAATTGTTATGGGACAAAAAATACCGTTTGGTAGAACGAACTTTATTGGCAGTTGATTTAGGCAAAGAACAAAAGCTACTGGGCGATTTCCCTTATGCTTTAAATGAAATTAGTGTAAGTCGAAAAGACACTGCCTCCCTCATTAGCGTAAATGCTAGTATCGATGGAAAAGCACTAACCACCTACTGGGCAGATGGACTCATTGTGACTACGCCAACCGGCTCAACGGGCTATAACTTAAGCAGTGGTGGCCCCATTGTTTTACCCGAAACCCCTAGCTTGGTGATGACGCCAATTGCCCCCCACAACCTCAATATTCGGCCTTTGGTTTTACCCGACAATACCGAGATTACCCTAACCGTTTCTGGACGGGAAGACCAACATTTACTCTCTTTAGATTCCCGCTTGATTAGCCTGCCGCATCAAAGTCCAATAAAGATTCGAAAAGCGCCCTTTACCATCTCAACAGTAGAGTTCAATGACACCGCTTTTTACACCACGCTGCGCGAGAAATTGTATTGGGGACTCGACAAGCGAAACTAGACAATATTTTAGTGTAAAATCAGTTTAGTATAGTAGCACTGTACTGGCAATTGCTAGTGCCTTTTTGCACCCTAAACTGAATGAAACGGATTGGCTTATTTATTGTTTTCCTCTGGGTTATTTCCCCAGCGAATGCACAAATCCATGAACTTGGATTTTTTGCTGGTGGAAGCAACACCATTGCAGACATTGGTCCCACCAATTTTGTCTATGCCAATTCTCCTGTTTTGGGGCTAATATACAAGTGGAACATTACCACCCGCTATGCCATTCGTGGAAGTTTTATGCGCTCGACCCTAAAAAACAATGATGTATATGCTTCAGACCTTAGTCGTTTCCGTCGGTTTTTAAATGTCGAAAATACCATCAATGAGTTTTCATTGGGTTTTGAAGTGAACTTTTTTGACTTCAACCTGCATGACGATGACAAGGAAATTACCCCCTATGTGTTTTCAGGGATAAATTATTTCAGCTATGACCTGCTCCATGTTCCCTTAACTGCAGGAGACGATGTCATTCAAAAATACGATAGCGCCATGGAGATTTCAATCCCAGCTGTAGTGGGAATAAAAGCGAGTATTTCCCCACTGTTTGTGGTGAGTTTAGAAACAGGTATTCGCTATGCCTTGACCGATAATCTCGATGGGAGCAACCCAATTACAGGAGAATTTCAAAATGACACTTTCGCAAAACACGGTTCGAAGTACAATAAAGACTGGTATGTCTTTACTGGCTTATCTTTTAGTTATACCTTTGGCCAAATTCCGTGTTACTGTAAAGAAAAGAAATGATTGACGAGAGCAATTTACCGAAACACATCGCCATCATCATGGACGGGAACGGCCGATGGGCGCAATCGCAAGGGAAAAATCGCCTATTTGGGCACCGCAACGGAACAGAAGCCGTCCACAAAGTGGTTGAAGCTGCTGCACGTTTGCAAATTGAACACCTTACCCTTTACGCTTTTTCTACAGAAAATTGGAATCGTCCAAAATTGGAAGTCAGCACTTTAATGGATTTATTGATCAAAGCACTTCGCCGAGAACTCAATAAAATGATTAAGAACAACATCCAACTCCGAAGTATAGGTGACATTAGTAAGCTTCCAACCGAAGTGGAGAAAGAATTGCTAGAGACCATTGAAAAGACGAGTCAAAATACAGGAATGATTCTCACTTTGGCTTTAAATTACGGGGCTCACCAAGAGCTCACCCATGCCGTTCGTCAAATTGCAGCCAAAGTTAAAAATAATATAATTTCGCTCGAAAATGTTGACGAAACCATTATTAATGAGCATCTTTACACGCAAAATTTACCTGCCGTGGATTTATTAATCCGCACCAGCGGGGAACAACGAATAAGTAACTTTTTACTGTGGCAAATTGCCTACGCCGAATTGTATTTTTCTGAGGTCTTTTGGCCCGATTTTAATGAAAGACATTTTGAAGACGCAATTATTAGCTACCAAAAACGAGAACGTAGATTTGGAAAAACAAGCGAACAACTCACCCACTCATAATTTCCGCCATCCATTTTTAGTCGTTTGCCTTTTTGTACTAATGCTTCTGGGCAGCACAATCTCCTACGGACAAGAATCTACCTTCGTCTCTGGAAAGGAATACACCCTAGACTCCATTCAAGTAGTTGGTTTAAAAAGCTTTAATGAAAAAACGGTCATCTCCTACAGTGGACTCCGTCGTGGACAAAAAGTGCGCCTACCGGGCGACCAAATTAGCTCCATCATCAACAAGCTGTGGAACCTTGACTTATTTTCCGATATCAATTTTTATGCGGTCAATATCAAGGATAATAGCTTAACGCTTCAAATTGAAATAGAAGAATTACCTACACTCAACGACGTTAAAATCTTAGGGCTTAAGAAAGGAAAAACCCAAACCATTCTTAAAGAGACCGAATTAGAAAAAGGGAAAAAGCTGTCTGAGAGCTTTTTGACCAATACCAAAAACTACATCACCAACAAGTTTAGAAAAGAAGGTTTCCTCAACACTAAGGTTACGCTTAATACTGTGCCCGACTCAACCGATGTAAACCTCTACAATATGTTGGTGCGTGTGGATAGAGGTAATCGCGTAAAAATAAAAGACATTGTTTTTAACGGCAATGAGGTTTTCAAAGACAAGAAGTTGGCCAGTAAACTTAAGAATACCAAAAAAAGAGCTTTTTATCGCTTTTGGAAATCTTCCAAATACATCGCCGACGACTTTGAGGAAGACAAAGACGGACTCCTGGACTTTTTTAAAGAAAAAGGATACCGCGATGCGCGAATTATCCGCGATACTGTAGTCATTCACGACGACAATACCTTAAGCCTAGAATTTGATGTAGAAGAAGGGAATCGCTACTTTTTTGGCGACATTGATTTTTTAGGAAACGCTGCATACACCGATTTTCAACTATCCACCGTTCTTGGAATCAAAAAAGGGGAACCTTATAACGGGGTTTTACTGAAAAAACGCATTGCTGACGACACCAAACCAGACGGTGAGGATATTACCAACCTCTATCAAAACAGCGGATATTTATTTTCAAATATCAATGCCGTAGAGGTTAGCGCAATCAACGACACCATTAACTTTGAGATTCGGGTTACTGAAGGTAAGCTCGCTTCTTTTAATAAAATTACCGTCGTTGGGAACGATAAAACCAACGACCATGTAATCTTCCGAGAATTACGCACCAAGCCAGGAGAGCTTTACAGCAAAGACAAAGTAGTTAGAACAGTGCGCGAGCTTGGACAATTGGGCTTCTTCGATGCAGAGCAAATTTCTCCTGACTTTAAAAATGTAGATCCGAACGCCGGAACGGTCGATATTGAATTTGGTTTGCAAGAAGCCGGTGCTTCGCAAATTGAATTGCAAGGAGGTTACGGAGGTGGTGGTTTCATTGGAACCCTTGGACTATCATTTAACAACTTCTCCATGCGTAATATTTTTGACAAGGCCTCCTACCGCCCTGTTCCCTCTGGAGATGGACAAAAATTGAGTTTGCGTTTACAGGCTAGTCAATTCTTTAACACCTATAGCTTTACTTTTTCCGAGCCTTGGTTGGGTGGAAGACAACCGGTTCAATTCTCAACCTCACTCTCAAAAACGAACCAGTTTCGCTATGATTTCTTCACCGGGAGAGCCGATAAATCACAATCATTCGAAATCAGTAGTATTTCCATTGGTTTAGCCCGACGTTTACGTGTACCAGACGACTACTTTACCTTATCGCAGTCGTTGAGTTATCAGTACTACAACCTGAAAAATTATTTTACGGGGCTCTTTACCTTCGGTGACGGGGTGTCCAACAACATTGCCTACACTGTGGCGCTCTCGCGAAACAACACTTATACCAACCCCATCTTCCCTTTAGGAGGATCAAACTTCTTAATCAGTGCGAAATTCACCCCTCCTTATTCTTTGTTCAAAGAGGTAGATTTCACCAACCTTGAAAACGATCC
>WTJP01000124.1:0-9781 GCA_011526275.1 Candidatus Arcticimaribacter sp.
TTTGTGTGAAACAAGGATTGGCAAAGTGCGCTCCTTTTTTGTGAATCTTCCAGCCAGCTGAGACGTTACTTCCCATGGCGTTGGTGGAGAGGAAAAACACGTTTCCATATCCTCCTGAAGCAATCACTACAGCATGGGCACCATGGCGCTCAATTTTCCCATTGACTAGGTTACGGGTAATGATTCCACGGGCTTTCCCGTCTACTACCACCAAATCCATCATCTCATGGCGGTTGTACATTTTAATCTTCCCACGACCAATTTGGCGGTTCATTGCCGAGTAGGCACCTAGCAACAGTTGTTGCCCTGTTTGTCCTTTGGCGTAAAACGTTCTCGAAACGAGTACTCCTCCAAATGAGCGGTTGTCTAACAAGCCACCGTAGTCGCGCGCAAAAGGAACCCCTTGCGCCACACATTGGTCGATGATGTTGGTTGAAACCTCAGCCAAACGGTGCACGTTTGCTTCACGGGAACGGTAGTCCCCTCCTTTAATGGTATCGTAGAACAAGCGGTAGGTAGAATCCCCATCCCCTTGATAGTTTTTCGCTGCGTTGATTCCTCCTTGTGCAGCAATAGAGTGTGCACGTCGCGGAGAATCTTGGAAACAAAAGGTCTTTACGTTGTAGCCCAATTCAGCTAGGGTTGCCGAAGCAGAAGCTCCTGCAAGACCGGTACCGACCACAATAACGTCAATTAAACGTTTGTTGGCGGGACTTACTAAGTTGATGTGACTCTTGTGGTTGGTCCACTTGTCGGCCAAAGGGCCTTTGGGTATTTTAGAATCTAAAGTCGCCATATTAAAATGCGGTTAAATGGTGAAACAATGCAATAAAAACAAAGCCTAAAGGAATTCCCACAGCAAATGCGGTAGTGAATCCTTTAATGGCACGGGTGTACTTGTTGTTCGCCCCCAAGGATTGGAAGGAAGAACTAAAACCGTGCAATAAGTGTAGCGCTAAAAAGCCAAACGAAAGTACATACAATCCAACACGAACAGGGTTCTCGAATTTATGTACTGTTTCTTCAAAATAGCGGGTTGGGTTTTCAGGTAAAACCTCAACGTATTTATAATTCATCTCTGGAATCCAGAAATCATAAAAGTGCAAGCCTAAGAAAGAAAGTACCACTGCCCCAGAAATGATCATATTGCGTGACATCCAAGAGGAGTTAGCAGCGCCATTGTTTGCAGCATATTTGTTGGCTCGTGCCTTTCTGTTTTGAATCTCTAGTACAAAGCCCATCACGAAGTGGAAAACCACTCCGAAGATTAAAACCGGCTGTAAAACAAATTGCACCAAAGGATTATTCCCCATAAAGTGCGAAAGTTGATTGAACACATCCTCACTAAACACTGAAGTCAAGTTGATGGTGAAATGTTGTAATAGAAAAAAGACCAAGAATAATCCAGAAAGTGCCATGGCATATTTTCGCGCCAAGGACGACTTAATAATTGTACTCATTTAATTCAGTTTATATGAACAAAATTAAAGCATAAAGCAGTGGGAAAGAAATTATTCGAATTGATTTTTATAGTTTATAACCGCTCTAAATGTTATGATTTTCACTTTGTTTAACAAAGCTGTCTTGTATTGTTAAATTCAGTTGAAATACTTCAACAATTGTTAAAACGGCAAGGCAATGACCAAGCCAAAGACCTGCCGTGTTTGGAGGTCGGCCAAGGCATTATCGTCATAAAGCAGTTGAATTTCAAATAGAGCACTTAAATATTCGTTGACTTTCATATTAAGGGTGCCCGTATAATCAAAGTCGACATTTTTAAATTCTTCCAAGTAATTGGTGATTAAACTTAGGCGAGTACCGAGACTAACATTTTTAGCAAGTTCAACTTTGCTTTGCAGACCAAGCGAAGCTCCTGCTTCCCAGCGGGTGGCCTTGTCGGCTGCAACCCCAAAAAATGTTTCATCTAACGCTAAGCCGCGTGTAAAAGCGCGATCGACTACAATCAAGCGTGCTGTGAGTGGGTTGAATTGGAGTGAAAATGTCTCGCCCTTGTCATGGGCAATACCAATTCCCAAACGCATATAGGCTGGAGAAAAGAAAGCCGAACTTTTGGTTTTTACAATTGTATTGCCTGTTTCGGCATACATAAAGGCGGGGGCATTTTGGGTTTTTAGGTTAAAGCTGGAAGAGAAATTCCATGCATTTTCGGTCTTGCGTTGCAAAATGGCATTGATTTCTAACTGATCTTCCGTTTTGACCCATTCGTTATTCCCTTGTGTTTTGGCATAGCCCAAAGCAGCATCAAGGGTAGTGCTCCACGACCATTGTTCACCCGTGTAAGCCAGTATGTAATCTAGGTTCAACGTACCGCTAAAGTTGTTGGTCCCCCCTGCCAGCCAATTGTTAAAACTGGATTGGTTGAGCAAGACCCCCAATTTTCGCTCGTGTTTCCACGAAGGCAGGCTGTCGCTTTGTTCTTCCTCCTGGGCTTGTAAATACCCAAAAGATAGAAGCGTAAAGAACAGCAGTAAAAATGCTTTACTCGATAGTGAGCTGGGTTTTATCGCTGTGTTCTGCTGTAGATACGTTAAGGGTGTAGGTGCCTTTGGGTAAATAGTAATTGCCATTTTTTGAAGATTTTAAGGGGGTGTTTTTATGTTTCTTTTGATAATTCTTTTGTGCTGTCGAGCTTAGACTTAAATCATACGCTATACGATTGTACCCATGGTCTAGTTTCCCTTTTTGTTGGTGGACTACTGCTCCTTTTTTGGAAACAATCTCCAAGGTATAGTCTGCTGCTTTATCGGAAAATAAAGCGATGTTTATTTGAGGTGTGTAGGGTTTACGCCACTGAGAATAAGCAGAACCCCAGCGTTTGGAATGCTTCACTTTATCCAATGAAAAGAGTTGCAAGGGCTGGTTGATTTTTTCTTGTAGCAGTCCAATTTCTGCCTTGTAAATCGAACGTCCGTGCGTCCCCACCAAAAGGTGATTTTCTTCGGTTTGCACCACCAAATCGTGTACTGCTACTGTGGTTAAACCTTCAACAAAAGGTTGCCAAACTTTTCCTTGATCGAAGCTGATATAGACTCCTGTATCGTTACCCAAATACAGTATGTTTTCGTTTTTTGGATCTTCCCGGATTACATTCACTGGGGAAAGAGGAAGGTTGCTCGCGATGGCTTCCCAATTTTCACCCCCGTCATCACTTTTGTACACATAGGGTGTAAAATCGTCCCAACGGTAACCATTAAGGGTAACATACACGCGGTCTTTTTGGTGTTGAGAAGCGACCACACGACTCACCCACAAGTCTTTTGGGAAGTTGTCTGAAACAAGCGTCCAGCTGCCTCCACCATTGGTCGATTTATAGACCAAACCATCGTCGCTCCCGGTGTAGATATAGCCAAATTGAAAGGGAGATTCCGAGAGGGTCGTCAATGTTCCATAAGCCACATTCCCTTTTCTTCCGCCTTGGGTTAAATCGCCCGAAATGGTTTCCCAATCGTCTCCTTGATTGAGGGAACGGTGCAATTTATTTCCGCCAAAATAAAGTATGTCTTGGTTGTGCGAGGAGAGTAAAATGGGGGTTTGCCAGTTAAAGCGGTAGGGAGATTCTCCCAGGGTGTGCTTGGGCTGAATGGGGGTGTTTTTCTTGCGGGCCAAATCTAGACGGTAGTAGTTTCCGAACTGAAAACCGGTATATACCGTATTGCTGTCTCGGGTATCGATTTGTACTTTCATTCCATCCCCGCCCATAATAGACGTCCACGGGTTGTGCCCAGTAGAATGCCAGCGTTCATTTAGCTGAGCGTTGTGAGCTCCTTTCCACACCCCATTGTCCTGTAATCCACCATACACATTGTAGGGTTTTTCATTATCGACATTAATGGCGTAAAACTGCCCTACCGTGGGAGAGTTGTTTTTCATCCAATTCTTCCCGTCGTCATAGGTAATATTGACTCCTCCGTCGTTACCATTGATGAGATGGCCCGGGAGATCTGGATTGATCCACAAAGCGTGATGATCGGAATGCACGTTGGGTCGAACAATGGAACTGAAGGTCTTCCCGCCGTCGTTAGAGGTGAGAATAGGCACTCCGTAGATATAGAGTTTATCTGCCTTTTTGGGATGAACGTGAATGTGACCAAAATAATACCCATAGCTGTAATAAATATCGTCTAGATAGCCTTGGTGTGTTTTGCTCCAGCTTGCTCCGCCGTCGGTGCTTTTATACACCTCGGCTCCCACCACAGGGGTGTCGAATAAAAGGGCATTGGCATCTTCCAAATAGGTTGCGAGATCCTTGGGCGCTACAGCCCCAGAGCGGACACTATTTTTAAGGTTGGCTGCCCGGTATTTTTCCTGAAAGTTATTCTCTTTTAAAAAGGCATTAAGCTTCTTGTCTTCTAGAGCCAAGAAAGCAGCTTTACTCATGGTTTTGAAGTCATCTTTTTTAAGACCATTTCCGCTTTTTTTATCTTCTTCTGGACGGCGGAACTGGGAATCGTGAATCGCATAGAGGGTGGAAGCATCATAGACTGCTAAGCCAATTCTTCCCACGCCCTCACCCGTTGGAAAACCGCTATCCGCTGTGCTAATCAGTTTCCAAGTTTTCCCTGCGTCGGTACTTTTATAAATCCCAGAGTGTTCTCCATTGCCTTTAAAATCCCATGCTTTACGGTCTTTTTCCCAAGCAGCGGCAAATTGAATGTTGAAATTATTTGGTGCATGCGCCATGTCGATGATTCCCGTTTCCTCGTTGATGAAGAGGCTCTGCGTCCACTCTTTTCCACCATCGGTGGTGACATAAATTCCCCGTGCAGCATTGGGAGAATACAAATGTCCTGTTACTCCAACAATCACGTGATTGGGGTCTTGAGGGTCGATTAATATTTTTCCGATATGGTGGCTATCGGGTAAGCCTGCAACTTCCCACGTAGCTCCGTTGTCGGTTGTTTTTAGCATTCCCATACCTGCGTAAGAAGAGCGTGAAGCATTGTTTTCTCCTGTTCCTACCCAAAGGGTACGACTGGGCCAATGCATGGCAATTTCGCCTATGTGTTGGGTGGGCGCATTTTCTGAAATAGGATCAAAACTTATTCCATTGGTCGTGGTGTGCCATACGCCTCCTGATGCGTAGGCCACATAAAATTCGGCTGGATTTTCTGGATTGACCGCTAGAGCAACAACCCGCCCACTCATTACCTGAGGGCCAATATTGCTAAAGGGAATGTTTTTAACTAAAGAGCTTTCTTTTTGGGTAGATAAAAGTTCTAAACTTTCTTTTACTGCCGCTGCAGAACTGGCTTTGCTTTGTGCTATCGCAGAGGAGATAAAAATAAAGGAGAAAAGGAAGGATAAAATTCGCATGGTTTTGTTTTTGCCTAGGGAAATTACAATTTTTTCTTTTTCTAGGGAACAGAATTGGTTTGGTGCTTCCCGCTAAAGATGCACAAAATAGAAGAATGTATATAGACCTTAAGGGTTTCGTTAATTGCTTTTTTGTTACTTTTAGCAGAAAAGAAACCTATGCGTTATCAACCCTTACCTGCTTCCTTTTACCAAACCACACGCGCCAACTTTATGGCGCAAATGAAGGGCAACAGCTTGGCTGTTTTTAACTCCAATGATATTTACCCCATTAGTGCCGACTCTACTTTACCTTTTGCCCAACACCGCGATATTTTTTATCTGAGTGGCGTTGATCAAGAAGAGAGCATTTTGGTCTTATTCCCCAATGCAGTTGAAGCCAAACACCGCGAAGTTTTGTTTTTGCGCGAAACCAATGAACACATTGCCGTTTGGGAGGGTGCTAAACTCACCAAAGCACAAGCCACAGCGCTCACTGGAATTGAGACGGTCTATTGGTTGAGCGATTTTGATCGTGTCTTTCAAGAACTTGCAACGCAGTGTGATACTTTCTATTTCAACACCAACGAACACTACCGCCAAGCTGTTGAAACCCAAACACGAGAAGATCGATTTATTATAGCATGTAAAAAGACATACCCAGCCCACAAGGTAGAGAAAAGCAATCCCATTTTGCAGCAATTGCGTTCGGTCAAAACCGCCGAAGAAATTGCACAAATTCAAACGGCCTGTAACATCACAGAAAAAGGATTCCGCAGATTACTCTCTTTTGTACAACCTGGGATTTGGGAATATGAAATCGAAGCGGAACTCGCACACGAATTTATTCGGCATCGTTCTAAAGGCTTTGCCTATACCCCCATTATTGCTTCGGGAAACAATGCCAATGTATTGCACTACACCGAAAACAATTGTCAATGTAAAGAAGGTGATTTACTGTTGATGGATGTAGCGGCAGAATATGGTAATTACGCCAGTGATTTGACCCGAACGATTCCAGTATCTGGGAAGTTCACTGCCCGCCAAAAAGCGGTATATGAAGCCGTTTTACGGGTGAAAAAAGCAGCGACCAAACTGCTCGTGCCGGGAACTATTTGGAAAGAATATCATGTAGAAGTTGGGAAAATCATGACCAGTGAATTGCTTGGTTTGGGCTTGCTCGACCAGCACGATGTAGAGCATCAAAACCCTGAACAACCCGCCTATAAACGCTACTTTATGCATGGAACCTCGCATCACATGGGGCTAGACACCCACGACTATGGTTTATTACACTTGCCCATGGAAGCCAATATGGTGTTTACGGTTGAACCTGGGATTTATATTCCTGAAGAAGGATTTGGGGTGCGGTTGGAAGATGATGTCGTGATTCAAGCCAAGGGCGAGCCTTTCAATTTGATGGGAAATATTCCGATAGAAGTTGAAGAAATTGAAGCCTTGATGAACGCTTAATGGCAACCACAGTCGGGGCCACAATCTTCCTTTTTCTTAAAAAAACGCAGGTATAAACTGCGAACGGCGAGTACTGCAGCTAGGGCTAGTAATAGGATTTGCAAAGTTTCCATTAAGCCATTATTTGATAAACCGTGAGCGCGAAAAGGTAGGCAATTGCCGTCATACTAAAGAGTTGTACCATGGGCCATTTCCAGCCATTGGTTTCTTTCTTCACGATAGCCAAGGTACTCATACATTGCAGGGCAAAGGCATAGAATACCATGAGCGAAAGACCCGTGGGTAAATCGAAAAGGGGCTGCCCATTTGGTTTTACCTCTGCTGCCATGCGGTTTTTTATTGTGCCTTCTTCCTCACTCCCCACACTGTAGATGGTGGCCAAAGTTCCCACAAAAACTTCACGTGCCGCAAAAGAACTGATTAAGGCTATCCCTATTTTCCAGTCATAGCCAAGCGGAGCAATGAGTGGTTCAACCGTTTTCCCCAATATCCCAATGAACGAATGCTCTAGCTTGTAGGATGCAATAGCGGTGTTGAGTTCTTCTTCGCTGAGCTGTTGTTCTGCCCTTTGTTGGGTGACAATTTCTTCCGCATTATTAAAGTCTTCTCCTGGGCCAAAAGATGCCATAATCCACAACAAAACCGAGATGGCCAAGATGATTTTCCCTGCTTCAACCACAAATGACTTGGTCTTTTCAAAAACAGTCAAACCTACATTTTTCAATAAGGGTAATTTGTAGTTGGGCATCTCAATAACAAAATAAGTCTTGGATTGAATCTTCAAGGTTTTATTCAAGATTGCTGCCGAGAATAAAGCCATGCCAAAACCCATCAAGTATAACCCCATGAGGGTTAGCCCTTGATAACCCATGCCCAAGAAAGTTCCCTCTGGGATCACCAATGAGATAAGAATTAAATACACAGGCAGTCGAGCCGAACAAGTTGTAAAGGGAGTAACGAGTATGGTGATCAAACGCTCTTTCCAATTCTCAATATTTCGGGTGGCCATGACTGCGGGAATGGCGCAGGCCGTTCCAGAAATTAACGGGATAACCGACTTTCCACTGAGGCCGTATTTACGCAGACCGCGGTCCATTAAAAAAACCACACGACTCATATAGCCCGTTTCTTCCAACACGGCTATAAAGAGGAAGAGGAAAGCAATCTGTGGGATAAAGATGACTATACCGCCTAAACCAGCAATAATTCCTTCGGCTAGTAAATCGGTAAACAAACCGGGGGGTAAATTGGCTTTGGTCGCTTCACTCAACTGCGTAAAAGTCTGGTCGATAAAATCCATGGGGATGCTGCTCCAATCGAAAATTACTTGAAAGATGGTAAGCAAAATGACAAAGAAAATAATGTAGCCCCAAAAACGATGAATCAATACCCGGTCGAGGCGCGATCTAAAATCGGTCGCTTTATTGATATCAACAGCATAGGTTTCTTTTAATGCATTGTTGATGAGTTGATAGCGCTTGATGGTCTCCTTTTGCTGCAAGCGTTTAAGGTGAGCCTCGGTTTGGGTTTTATAGTTGGTGGCATCTTGCACTTTCTTGCGCTCTAGCTGTGCAAAATTTACGTCTTGTGTAATGACCAACCACAGCTTGTAGAGGGATTGATCGGGGAATACTTTCTCGAGATTTTCAAAGTAATCGGTGTCGATTTGACGAATATCGGTTATGCTCTCTTTCGAAAGGGAACGGTAGTCGAGTAAGTGTTTTTTTAGTTGGTCAATCCCCGTGTTTTCTCGGGTACTGATGAGTGCAATTTTTGTTTTTAACTGCTTTTCCAATTGCTCAATATCCAAAGAAATTCCTTTGCGTCGCATGCGGTCGGACATGTTGATGACCAACAGGGTGGGAATTTCAAGGTCTTTAATTTGGGTGAAAAGCAGCAGGTTGCGCTTGAGGTTTTCAATGTCTGAAACCACCACGGCAACATCGGGGTAATCCTTGTCGTTTTTGTTGAGCAATAACTCGATCACCACACTTTCATCCATAGAAGATGCGTTCAAGCTATAGGTTCCGGGAAGATCAATGATGTGGGCCTTGGTCGTGCGGTTTAAGCGACAACTTCCCTGTTTTTTTTCAACGGTTATGCCGGGGTAATTTCCTACTTTTTGGTTGAGCCCTGTCAAGGCGTTAAAGACAGACGTTTTTCCTGTGTTGGGGTTTCCAATTAACGCTACATTGAGGGTAGTACTCATGCGATCAAATCTATGCTAATGTGTTGGGCTGTTTCTTTTCGAATCGCTAAATGACAGCCGTCGATCACCAAATAGAGCGGGTCTTTCAAGGGAGCAACTTGTACCAAATGTACTTCGTTACCAGGCAAGCAGCCCATTTCAATCAATTTCAAGGGAATAGCCTCGGTATCGATTTCCACTATTCTCCCTTTTTGATTTTTCTCGATTTGATCTAAAGTGATCATTATTTAGAACGATTTTAAAAAACAAAAGTAGCGGAAAAACTCCCCTTCCCCAAACCAATTGCAGGGCTTTTTGTTCTAAAAATCGTATTCTTCTTTTAAGGTTTTTAAGTCGGCCAACAAATTCTCCATAGCGGCTTTGTCGGTCCCGTCGTAGTAGCCCCGAATGCGTTTTTCGGGATCGACTAAAACAAAATTCTCGGTGTGGATCATGTCGTGCGGGCCACCGTCTCCGTCTTCTTTTACCACGAAATAAGATTTTCGCGCAAGGGTATAGATTTCTTTCTTGTCACCCGTTAAAAGGTTCCATTTTTTATCGTTAACCCCTTTCTCTAGCGCATACTTTTTTAGTTGCGGGACAGAGTCAATCTCTGGGGTAACGCTAAAGGAAAGGAGCTTCACCTGCGGGTCGTCCATTATTTTAGACTGTATATAAGCCATGTTGTTTGTCATGATTGGACAAATGGAAGGGCAGGTGGTAAAGAAAAAATCGGCCACGTAAATTTTACCTTGATAATCGCGTTGGCTAATGCGATTTCCATTCTGATTGGTCAAACTAAAATTG
>WTJP01000124.1:9881-11885 GCA_011526275.1 Candidatus Arcticimaribacter sp.
GAGGGAATTGCTTATTTTTGGGCTTGATTAGAAAAAATCGGCTATGGATCCATTTGTTGTCAAAGGAATACAATTACTACTTAGTTTATCCATTTTAGTTGTTCTACACGAATTAGGACACTTTATTCCTGCGAAAATATTCAAGACCAAGGTGGAAAAATTCTACCTCTTTTTTGATGTGAATTTCTCCCTATTCAAAAAGAAAATTGGGGAAACCGAATACGGAATTGGGTGGTTGCCTTTGGGGGGGTATGTCAAAATCGCCGGGATGATCGACGAAAGCATGGATACCGAGCAAATGAAACAACCGCCACAACCTTGGGAGTTTCGTTCAAAACCCGCTTGGCAGCGCTTGATTATCATGCTGGGAGGAGTCACGGTAAACATTGTTCTAGGTTTCCTTATCTACATGATGATTCTCTTTGTTTGGGGGAAAGAAGTCTTGCCCACAGAAGACCTAGATAAAGGCTTTACGGCTTCCGCTTTAGCCAAAGAAATTGGGTTTCAAGACGGCGATAAAATATTGACGGTAGATGGAAAAGCCTTAGAAAATGTGTTGGATGTCAATCGCCATTTATTTTTACGCAGTCCACAAAACATAGTAGTGGAACGCTCCAATGGGGTGAAGGCTACAATTGCCCTCCCCGAGGACATCGGCTCGCAAATGTTTGAAAGCGGAGATTTATTTCCGCTTATGCCTGTACAAAGCATTTATATAGACAGTCTTTACCCTGGTAATCCTGCGGAGAAAGCTGGACTATTGGTGGGTGATCGCCTAGTTGCTTTTGACGGAATAACCATTGACCGAATGGGGCTTTTAAACAGTGAAGACTTACGTACGCAAGACAGTGTCGTTTTTGATATTGTTCGTGGAAATGAGGAGAAGCGCATCGTGGTATATCCCACCGAAGAGGCTACTCTAGGATTTGTGGTACGACCAAAATTTGAGCTGAATACCACCCATGTGGACCTCAACTTAAGCCAAAGTATTGAGGAAGGTTTTAGTTATGGGTATTGGACCCTGCACGACTATGTAGCGCAGTTTAAATACATCTTCACCAAGAAAGGAGCAACTCAAGTTGGGGGCTTTGGCGCCATTGGGAATTTATTCCCTAGCCAATGGGATTGGCAAGGCTTTTGGAGCAGCACCGCTTTGATCTCTATCATCTTGGCCTTTATGAACGTTTTACCTATCCCCGCCCTTGATGGCGGACATGTAATGTTCTTGCTCTATGAGATGGTGAGTGGCCGTAAACCCAACGACAAGTTCATGGAATACGCTCAAATGTTTGGCTTTTTCTTATTGCTTGCTTTGGTTTTATTTGCCAACGGAAACGATGTTTACCGCTGGTTATTTTCCTAACCACTTTGGTTTTTTTGTTTTAAATCTTTGAGTGACACAGCACTCTTTTCTATATTTGATACATCATTAGCTAAATATATTTGTCATGAAAAAAATTGTATTGCTTTCTTTTGCCCTTTTTAGTTTTGTAGTAACGGCGCAAGAAAAGCGGGTAACTATAGACGATTTTGTAAAAGAACACCAAGGTCTTGAGGAAAACGAACAAGGCGAAATTGTTCCCATTAACGATCGTGAAATCAACAAAAAGATTCGCTTTTTTATTGAAGAAAAATACCTCAATGTAGAATATACCCGAAATATCATTTGGGACAGCTATGAAACCTTTATCAGTCCTTATGACCGTTACCACTACCACACCTTTATTGTGCAGGTGAAAGTGGAAGGACATAAACGACTTAAATACCTGGAAGTCAACTACTACCCTAACGAAGGAAAAATTGATAGCAACTTTGAATGGGACGACAGCGTACTAGAATTTGAAGAAGTTATTGTCGAAAAAGAAGCTGCGGCAATAAATACCTAAAATAAAGTATTAAGGTATTTGGGAAAAAAGGATTTTCATTTATCTTTGCCCACCGAATAACCATCCTCCTTAGCTCAGTTGGTTAGAGCATCTGACTGTTAATCAGAGGGTCCTTGGT
>WTJP01000102.1:0-1180 GCA_011526275.1 Candidatus Arcticimaribacter sp.
TGACCCTGCTGCCCGCTTTTGCAGGGGGTGTAATTTTTCCATTGCTTTTGCTGGTTCGTTTTATCCAAGAGAGACGTAACTAACCGTTAGTATTGATGTTTTCCTCGGTTCCAACCCTTGTGTCCAAGACGCTCGGCAGCAGTTGACGCTGCTGGCTCTTCCAACTGAGTCCCCATGCTATCGTTCCATCGATTGAGGTAACCAAACAAAGCCACCACACCCATAATCTCGACGATCTCTCCCTCGTCCCAGTGCGCTCTGGCTTCTTCAGCCAATGCTTGATTCACGGCATTGGGCACCTGTGAAGCAGCGATGGCTAAATCAAAAGCCGCGCGGTCGGCAGGGCTAAAGGCTTCATGGGTCTTGTATTCCCAAATATTTTGCATGCGTTCTTCGGTGGAACCATAGCGCTCGGCTGCGCGAATGGCGTGCGCCTCACAATAGCGACAGCCCGTCGCTTGACTAGATAGATAGGCTATTTCGCGTTTCAATGCACTTGTTACCCTTCCTTTATTTTCCATCACTGCCTGATTCATTTCTACAAAGGCATCGGC
The DNA here is from genome assembly GCA_011526275.1 of Candidatus Arcticimaribacter sp. GTDB lineage: Bacteria > Bacteroidota > Bacteroidia > Flavobacteriales > Flavobacteriaceae > Arcticimaribacter. The sequence goes on from WTJP01000102.1 coordinate 555, forward strand.
GATACGAGGGCGGTACATCATGGTGAATAAACTGTTGGGGGTGAAGCCAAGTGTTTCGTCGTAAAAATCGGCCATTTTTGCGGCTTGTGGAGTGGCGTCTCGATCGAGCGGAGTGACTAAGGGTTGCTTCATTTTTAAACGGTTTTTAGTTATGCTGTGGTGAATTTATATTGCGTTGTAGAACGATATTCCTCTCCTGGCGCTATTACAGCAGTAGGAAAGTGAGGGTGATTTGGACTGTCGGGGTAGCCTTGGGTTTCCAAGCAAATTGCAGCATGAGAAACAAAGGGAGGCGCTAGATGATTGGCGGTGTAGAGTTGCATGGCTGGTTCGGTGGTGAAAACCTCCATTTTACGGCCGCTCTTGGGGTGGAACAGTATGGCTGCTTGGGTTAAAGCATTTGAATTTGGATCAAAACAATAACAGTGATCATAGCCCTGCCCGTAACGCAGCAAGACGTTATCCTGCTCAAGGTCTTGACCCACAGTCTTCGCTGTTCTAAAATCAAAAGGAGTCCCCTCTACTGCACACAATTTCCCCGTGGGAATCAATTCTTCATCAACATCCAAAATATGATTCGCTTGCAATTGTAATTCGTGATCGAGGATTTTGTTTTGGCTATTGCC
>WTJP01000102.1:1280-11831 GCA_011526275.1 Candidatus Arcticimaribacter sp.
AACCCCAAAACACAATTCTCAAATTCGCCTTGACGATTGGGAAGGTAGAGTTTTCGAATAATTCCTCCATAATTCAATACCTCTAGCGTTATTCCATTGGTGTTTTGAAGACGGTAATTGGTAACAGTTTCCTCGGGGGAAAGTTGCCCAAAGAAAGTGGATTCTATGGTGTTTCGCATCCCTCTAAAATACAAGAAATTAAGGCATAAAAAAAGGCGGTGTCTCCACCGCCCTCATGCATAGGAATTAAATCATCAAGCCTGAGCTTTAAAGGCTTTTAATTTTTCAATGAGTTGGGGAACAACTTCAAAAGCGTCGCCAACAATTCCGTAGTCAGCAGCCTTGAAGAAAGGCGCTTCTGGATCGTTGTTGATGACCACTTTTACTTTTGAGGAATTGATTCCCGCCAAGTGCTGAATTGCTCCTGAAACTCCTACAGCGATATACAAGTTAGACGCAACGGGTTTCCCTGTTTGTCCTACGTGCTCACTGTGTGGACGCCATCCCATGTCGGAAACGGGCTTAGAGCAAGCGGTTGCTGCTCCAAGGGTCTCGGCTAAATCTTCTATCAAGTGCCAGTTTTCAGGACCTTTGAGTCCACGACCACCTGAAACAACTACCTCAGCATCCGCAATAGTTACCTTATCCGTCGCTTTATCGACCGATGCTACGGTAACACCAGATGCAGCCAATGCAGGAGCAAAAGCTTCTACACTGCAAGCTGTTTCATTTTCTACCAAGCCAAAAGCGTTGTTTGACACTCCAATAATCTTCACTTCAGAAGAAATCTCGGTTTGTGTAAAGGCTTTATTGGTAAAAGCGGTGCGCTTTACGGTGAAGGGAGATAAGTTTGAAGGCACCGCAACTACATTGGTTGCATAGCCTGCTTCTAATCCAACTGCGAGGAGCGGGGTTAGAAATCTACTATCGGCACTTGAACTTACCACCACGACTTGGGCGTTGACTGATTTTGCGGCTTCTTGAATTCCGCTGGCATATACTTTTGCATCAAAATTTCCGTCAAATGAAATATTCAATACTTTGCTTACTCCATAGTTCCCTAAGGTATCAGCATCAGCTGCATTAAACGTTACAGCAACCACATCGGCTCCCATTTGATCAGCAACTGCTTTTCCATAAGACGCGACTTCTAATGCGGCTTTTTTTAATTTTCCTCCTTCAGTTTCGGCATATACTACTACAGACATCTTTTTCTTTTTTTAGGGTTAAATGACTTTTGCCTCGTTGTGCAATAATTCGATGAGTTGATCCACATTGTCGGCATCGACCAACTTTACTTCTCCTTTGGGTGCTGGCTTTTCAAACTGTACAGTACTGGAAAGAGCCGCTGCACCGGTGGGTTCTACCACATTCAAAGGCTTTTTACGTGCCATCATAATACCACGCATATTGGGAATCTTAAGATCGCTTTCTTCCACCAAACCTTTTTGACCACCAATGACCAAAGGTAAAGCTGCCGTTACCGTTTCTTTTCCTCCATCAATTTCACGAACAGCTGTCGCTTGACTGCCATCGATTTCTAAACCTACACAATTGTTGACATAACTAGCGTCGATCATGGCGGCAATCATACCAGGAACCATTCCACCGTTGTAGTCGATGGACTCACGTCCGGCAATGATTAAATCATATCCACCGTCTTTTACAACAGCTACAATTTCTTTTGCCACTTGACTAGCTTCAATAGCCTCGGTGTTCACACGGATGGCCGTGTCTGCTCCAATGGCTAGTGCTTTTCTTAAGGTAGACTCCGTTTCTGCTCCACCCACATTGATCACATCTACCGTTGCTCCGGCTTTTTCTTTAAACCACATGGCACGTGTCAATCCAAATTCATCGTTTGGGTTAATGATGTATTGTACCCCATTGGTATCAAACTTTGTATCGTTTTCGACAAAGTTGATTTTCGACGTAGTGTCGGGTACATGACTGATACAGACAAGTATTTTCATAAGCTCTTTATTAGCGTTTTATGCATTTTAAGATTGATGAATCAAATGTAAACTATTATTCTTGCATAATAAAATTCTCTCGTTAATTTTTTTGCAATTAAATTAAAAAACACATAATGTTACATTTAAAACATTAGGATTGCTTGGCCTGAATACTTTCGATGATGACCGAAATGATGATTAATCCACCGCCAATGTACACGCCCCAATGCGGTATTTCCTCCAAAACAAAATAGGCAATAACAATGCCATATAAGGGTTGAACCGATGAAATTATACTGGCTGTTGTGACAGAAAAATAGGAGAGAGAGTATAGAAATAAACTGTGCCCAATCACAGTGGTTAAAAGTCCTAGGGTGAGCAATGCTTCCCAAACCCCAAAACTCATTTCAATCTTTTCTACACTTAAAAATGGAGCAAAACACAAGGAAATCACGATGACTTGGCTCAACATCAATTGGCTTCCGTTGGCCTCTTGTACTGCCGATTTTAAGATCAAATTACGCAAAGCATAGCAGAGTGCAGAAAAGATGCCCAAGGCCACTGCTGCTCCGTGGGTTTTAGCCAAAGCAAAAGAGGGAACTAAAAAATAGATCCCGAGCAGTGTGAGTCCGCCTAAAAATAAATGCCGCCATTTAAATTTAGTTTTTAGAAACAGGGGCTCCAAACATGCCGTAATGACAGGGAAAGTAAATAAAGACAACATTCCAATGGCAACATTAGACCATTGTAGGGCATAAAAATAAGTTACCCAATGGGTCCCCAAAAATACTCCTGCAAGAATCAAGGGAAAGCTCCATCGTCTGGTTAAATCAATCGATTGCTTGGTACCCAAAAGAAAGAGTACCAAAAAAGGAATGGCGAGAAAACTACGCCAAAAAATGGTTAATTCTGGGGGTAATGGTATCCAACGACCTAGCACTCCAGAAGTGCTGATAAACAATACAGCTAAATTGAGCTGCACATACTGTAAAGGAGTAGCTCTATGCAATAGCAGGGATTAAAATGAAAGTGGAGTGGGTTGCTTTGGATTTTCGCTGTAATCGTAGAAGCCGCGCTTGGTTTTAACGCCAAGGTTGCCCGCTGCGACCATGTTGCGCAACAATGGGCAGGGCGCATACTTGTCTTTCCCAAAACCGTTGTGAAGCACCTCGAGCACCGACAAACACACGTCGAGACCTATAAAATCGGCTAAACGCAAAGGTCCCATGGGGTGACCCATACCCAATTTCATCATTTCATCGATGGCTTCTACCGTTCCAACTCCTTGAAACAAGGTTTCTATGGCCTCGTTGATCATGGGCAATAGAATTCGGTTGGCCACAAAGCCGGGATAATCGGCCGCGACCAAAGGAACTTTTTCAATGGTTCGGGTCAAATCTTCTATTGTCGCAAGGGTAGCTTGATCGGTTTGATATCCTTTGATGATTTCAACCAAACGCATGACAGGAACAGGATTCATAAAATGCATCCCGATGACCTTTTCAGGGCGCTGCGTGTAGGACGCTAAAGTTGTAATGGACAAAGAGGAAGTATTGGTCGCCAAGATACAGTGGGCTGGTGCAGCTGCATCCATTTGTTGGAATATTTTCGCTTTTAAGTCTTGATTTTCCGTCGCCGCTTCTACCACCAAGTCGGCTGAAGTGAGGGCAACCCCTAAATCGGTGAAGGGTTGAATTCGACCCAAGGCAGCAGCCTTATCTTCTGCTGTAAGCAGGCCCTTGTTTACTTGACGTTCAAGGTTTTTCCCGATTTTTTCTATTGCTGTCTTTAAGGCGTCTTCGTTCAAATCAACCAAATGAACATCGAAACCATATTGGGCGAAACAATGCGCGATTCCGCTGCCCATAGTACCGCTTCCTACTACTGTTATATTTTTCATTCTAACTTAAATTCATCCAAATATAGGTGGAATTATCAAGAGTGTTGAAGATTTTTATTGGCTTGATACACAACTTCTTCGTTTTTTAAAGTAACTTTAGAACTATGGAGCAGCAGCAATTAAACATGTCGTTTCTAGCACAAACCACCGATGTCAATTACCACGGGAATGTACACGGGGGAAAAGTGATGAAATGGATAGACGAAGCCGCCTATGCCCTGGCAGTACGCTATGCTCGAAAAAATTGTGTGACCAAATTTGTCGATGATATTGAGTTTTTAGAAGCCATTCACATTGGCGATTTGGTTTATTTAACGGCCACGCTCATTCGAGTGGGCACGACCTCTATGCGCATACATGTTGAAGTTTCCAGTGAAAACTTGATTGAACAAGTGAAGAAAGAAAATTGCGCTTGCGACATTGTTTTTGTCGCCATTGACAAGCAAGGAAAAAAAACAAACATAAAAGATTAGCGTATGAACTGGATTTATCGACTTCTAATTGTCCTGGTCTCTGGGACCGTTTTTAATGTATGGCTACTTCGCTTTAGCCAAGCCACGCCCTACCGCGGAGCAGATGCCGCCAATTTACAAGCCGAGTTTTTGGCCTATGGCCTAAATGAGACTGTATTTTACTTGATTGGCGGAGTAAAACTCTTGGCTGCTTTGGCGTTGTTGTTGGGGCTTAAGTTTAAGCAAACGGTACGCCCTGCAGCTACCACCATAGCTGTGCTTATGTTGGGCGCCATTGCTATGCATTTTAAAGTAGCCGACCCTTTGATGAAAAGTGTACCTGCCATCGTCATGTTGACCATGAGTCTGGGTATCCTTGGGCTGCAAAGCAAAGCCTAAATTTTACATTTTCATTGCATTGCTTTCAACCGCAATAGCATTCTTGGGTGTATTTTTGTGGCATGAAAAATAGCTTAGCACAGTTGATTGCATCCTTTAAAACGGAAAAAATCACCGAAGAACGAAAAAAAGATTTCCTCCCTTTAATTGAATACATCAATAAAAAAAGAGCGAAGAATGAACATATTCATTTGAACTTCATTTGCACGCATAATTCTCGTCGCAGTCAGTTATCACAACTATGGGCAGCAGTCCTAGGACACTATCACCAGCTAGCGCTTTCTACCTATTCTGGGGGAGTAGAAATAACTGCTTGCAACGAACGTGTCATTACCGCCTTACGCACACAAGGTTTTACAGTTAAACAAACAGGAGCTGCCGAAAATCCACTTTACACCATCAGTTGGGGAGAAGTGTCATTTGGTGCATATTTCTCAAAACTATACAACGATAGTTCTAGCCCTACACAAGACTTTGCCGCGGTAATGACCTGTGCTCATGCCGATGAAAATTGCCCCTTTATTGCAGGAGCAGAAGAACGCATTCCATTGCGCTATGAAGACCCCAAACGCTTCGACGACACCGAAAATGAGGCAGAAGCCTACCTAAACAAATCGATTGAAATCGCCACTGAGCTGCACTACATTTTTTCTAATCTAGAATAAACTCCTACCTTTCGGTCATGCGTGGAATGTTTTTCTCTGTCCTTTTAATGTTTTTGTTTACCCAATGTAAACCACAAGAAAAATGTGGAGAGATTTACGATAAAGTAACCCAAAATGGACGGTACTTTTTTATTCTCGATGCAAACTATAGCTTCGATGTTTCAACGCAAAATGACCCCACGGGCTTTCTTCCCGATAACCGTTTGAGTGGGGAGGTAAATCGTGCCACCTATAACCAATTCTCCATTGGAGACGAATACTGTCAATAAATGAAAAAAGTAATAGTAGCTGGAAGTAGCGGCATGATTGGTCAACTCATTTTAAACCGTTGTCTCAATGACGCTGCTGTTGGAGAGGTAATCAGTTTGGTGCGTCGACCCATGGAAATTGAACATCCAAAACTCCATGAGATTGTACTCGATGATTTTCTAGACTATACGAGCCAGCACGCACATTTCACCTCAGTCGACGCGGTTTATTATTGTGTGGGGGTGTATACCGGTGCTGTTGACCGGGAACGTTTCCGTCAAATCACCATTGACTACCCCATGGCTTTAGCAAGGGCGGTTCAGCTAGTGTCCCCTAAAAGTTCTTTTGTGCTTTTGAGTGGGCAAGGAGCCGACCGCAAAGAAAAAAGTCGCTTGATGTTTGCCTTGGATAAAGGTATCGTGGAAAATCAATTGTTGAGCCTTTGGGGAAATCAATTTTACGCTTGTCGCCCGGGATACATCTACCCTGTTCAAAAACGAAAAGAACCCAACTTTAGTTATTCATTGAGCCGAAAGCTTTATCCTGTTTTAAAATACTTGGGGAAAAAGTTTAGCATCACTTCAGAAGAATTGGCACAAGCCATGTTTTACATTGGACTAAAACAACCCAAGAAAACTCTTTTTGAAAACGACGACTTGCTTCGCTTTCTAGAGGAAATCTAATATCCACTCATAGGTGTCGGAAAGAAAAGCGACATAGCTTTCATTAAAGCCTTCCTCGGTTCGAAATGCCTTCACATAACGGTCATTGACCGGTACAGCAAGCACCAATTTCTTGGATTGATCCGGATGCTGCAGGGTTAATTCGATCGAAAAGCCTGAGACGATATAGGGATTTTGCTGTAGGCGAAAGAGGGTGTACTTCAACACCTCAACAGGCCATTGCTGGGCTTCAAAGCTCAACCGCATTTGGTCGATTTCTTCTTGTGCTGGAGCAAAAGCAAGTTCAGATTCAATGGTCATTTCATAAGGGGCTAAAAAATTGATTTGACCCCAGCTGAGCTGTGCGAGAAAAAAGAAAAGGAGGCTATATTTTTTCATCAAAATGAATTTGATTTATCTCCTCAAAATTAGTTTTTTTCCAAGAAGTCGAGAAAAAGATGCGCCATTTCATCTGAACTCATTTCAAGGTGATAAGGCTGTTGAATATCACTTAAAAATGCAATAAGCTGTTGAATCGTTCTATGGTCAATTCTCTTCTCATCTACCCGAAGCGGCAATTGCGCCTTAAGAAAACGGGTGTAGTTTTCCCACACCTCGTTCTTAGAGGCAACCCCCCATTGCTGTTCATAGGCCGCCATCAAATCCAATTGTTGGTTGGTGGCCCATTGAATGATTTTACCAATGCTGTGTAAAGCAGGTTCCTTCATCTTAATAGCTCAAATACAACCAGCCATCTTGAACCGTTCCATTCCCAAGATCAATGCGATAGTAGTAGGAACCTGCAGGAAGTAATGCCCCTGTTTGTTCATAGATTCCCGCCCAATCGTTACGGTAATTTTGCTCTTCAAAAACCAGCTGCCCGTTACGGTTATACACCTTTACAATGGCATTGGGGAATAGCGCTAAATTGACAATTTGCCAAGTCGCTTCAGGTCCATTTACCCCTGGTGTTACTACTTCCGAAACGAACAATTCATTGTCGTCAAAACCATCTCCATTGGCATCGTTATCGGTGCGATTAGGAATACCGTCGTTGTCATCATCGGCTGGAGTATCAAAAGCATCTAATGGATTGGTTCCTTCGGTGTTTTCTACTTGATCGCTGTAACCGTCATTGTCATCGTCGGTGTCGGTATTGTTTCCTAAACCGTCGCCATCGGTATCCGTGGTTTCTTGTGCGTCTAAGGGGAAAGCATCTTGACCATCGTTAAGCCCGTCATTGTCGGTATCTGCATCCAATGGGTTGGTGCCCAGTGCTGCTTCCTCGCTGTCGCTTAAGCCATCATTATCATCATCCGTGTCCAAGTTGTCTCCAATCCCGTCGCCATCGCTGTCACGGGTCTCATCAGCATCGGTTGGGAAGGCATCTTGACCGTCTCTTAGTCCGTCATTATCAGAATCTGGGTTTAATGGATCGGTGCCTCGATCGCGTTCGTCGCCATCGCTTAAGCCGTCGCCATCGGTATCAGGGTTAAGGGGGTTCGTTCCGTCGTAAATCTCATCGATATCCGATACCCCGTCATTGTCATCATCGGTGTCCGCACTATTTCCAATGCCGTCTCCGTCAGTGTCGGTATCCTCATTTGGATCCAGAGGGAAAGCATCTTCGCCGTCTGGCGTTCCATCACCATCCGTATCGGGATTGAGTGGGTCTGTCCCTTCATTAACTTCGTCCCCATCGTTTAAACCATCTCCATCCGAGTCGGGATTGAGTGGATCAGTCCCATCGATTATTTCTTGTTCGTCGGATATCCCATCCCCATCATCGTCGGTGTCTGCATTGTTACCAATGCCATCGCCGTCGGTATCGGTATCCTCATTTGGGTCTAGCGGGAAGTCATCTTCTCCGTCGGGTACCCCATCGCCATCCGAGTCGGGGTTCAACGGATCGGTTCCTGCTAGGATTTCATCCCCATCGTTTAGCCCATCATTGTCGGTGTCAGCATCCAGTGGATCAGTGCCTTGCGTGGCTTCCTCACCATCATCCAGACCATCTCCGTCAGAATCGGGGTTAAGCGGATCAGTGCCATCGGCAATCTCATCGCTATCAGTAATCCCATCGCCGTCGTCATCGGTGTCGGTATTATCGCCTATGCCATCACCATCGGTATCGGTAGTTTCGCTGGCGTCTAAAGGGAAGTCGTCTTCGTTGTCTGGAATCCCGTCGCCGTCGGTGTCAGGATTGTTAGGGTCGGTCCCTAGCGTGTTTTCTTCACCATCGCTCAAACCATCGTCGTCAGAATCTGGATCCAGTGGATCGGTACCGTTAGCGATTTCATCTGTATCTAAAATACCATCGTTGTCATCATCTAGATCTTCATTGTCGCCAATACCATCCCCATCGGTGTCGAGGGTTTCATCTGCATCGAGTGGGAATTCGTCTTGTCCATCTAATAAGCCGTCACCATCGGTATCGGGATTATTCGGGTCGGTACCTACTTCAGCTTCCTCTCCGTCGTTTAAGCCATCGTTGTCAGAATCTGCATCTAAAGGATTGGTTCCATCAGTTGCTTCATCGCCATCATTTACTCCATCATCATCACTATCGGGATCAAGCGGGTCGGTGCCGTCATTTATTTCTTGCGTATCAGTAATCCCATCATTATCATCATCAGTGTCGGTATTATCCCCTATACCGTCGCCATCCGTATCGGTATCTTCGCTAGGATCTAGCGGGAAATCATCTTCCCCATCGGGAGTCCCATCGCCATCGGTGTCGGGATTGTTCGGGTCGGTACCAGCATCACTTTCCTCCCCATCGTTGAGACCATCATCATCTGAATCAGCGTCCAAGGGGTCGGTTCCATCGCGGATTTCATCCTCATCTGGAATCCCGTCATTGTCGTCATCTAAATCGGCATTATCGCCAATTCCATCGTAATCGTTATCGCTGTCTTCATCGGGATCGAGTGGGAAGTCGTCTTCCCCATCGGGTATCCCGTCGCCATCTGTGTCTGGATTATTGGGGTTAGTGCCGTCGGTAGCTTCCTCACCATCGTTAGATCCATCGCTGTCCGAATCTGCATCGAGCGGATTGGTCCCATCGGTGGTTTCTTCCCCATCATTTATGCCATCATTGTCGGAATCTGGGTCGAGGGGGTCGGTACCCTCAGTGGCTTCCTCCCCATCATTTAGACCATCGTCATCGCTGTCGGCATCTAAGGGATCGGTGCCATCGGAAACCTCATCGGTGTCAGACAGGCCATCCCCGTCATCATCCGTATCGGTGTTGTCGCCAAGACCGTCGCTATCCGTATCAGTGTCTTCGTTGGGATCGAGTGGGAAGTCGTCTTCCCCATCGGGTGTTCCGTCGCCATCCGTATCGGGATTGTTAGGATCTGTTCCTTCATTGGCTTCGTCCCCGTCGTTTAATCCATCATCATCCGAATCTGGGTCAAGAGGATCAGTGCCATCGGCAATTTCATCGGTGTCCGAGATGCCATCATTGTCATCATCTGTGTCGGTATCATCTCCTATACCGTCATTGTCGGTATCGGTGTCTTCATTGGCATCTAAAGGGAAATCATCGTCTCCATCCAGCGTACCGTCACCATCGGTGTCGGGGTTATTGGGGTCAGTCCCTTCATCGGATTCTTCTCCATCATTTAAGCCATCATTGTCTGAATCAGGGTTTAAAGGATCGGTACCGTCATTCGCTTCTTCTCCGTCGCTTGCGCCGTCATTATCGGTATCGGGGTTAAGGGGGTCAGTACCGTCGTTTGCTTCATCGGTGTCAGAAACTCCATCATTATCATCATCTGTATCAGCATTATCGCCAATGCCGTCGCCATCCGTGTCGGTATCTTCGTTTGGATCGAGCGGGAAGTCGTCTTCCCCGTCTGGGGTTCCATCGCCATCGGTGTCAGGATTAAGGGGATCGGTGCCTTCGTTGGCTTCATTTCCGTCATTTACCCCATCATCATCAGTATCGGCATCCAAGGGATCAGTTCCGTCGTCGAGTTCGTCTAAATCGGAAACGCCGTCATTGTCGTCGTCTGTGTCGGTGTTATCTCCTAGGCCATCTCCGTCCGTATCGGTGTCTTCGAAGGGATCTTGTGGGAAATCGTCTTCCCCGTCGGGAATTCCGTCACCGTCGGTATCAGGATCATTCGGATTGGTGCCATCCTCGGCTTCTTCTCCGTCATTTACCCCATCATCATCGCTATCAGCATCCAATGGGTCGGTACCATCAGCGATTTCATCGGAATCAGAAACACCATCGTTGTCGTCGTCGGTATCGGCATTATC
>WTJP01000156.1 GCA_011526275.1 Candidatus Arcticimaribacter sp.
ATTTGTATGCAATTATGAAACTAGTTAAGCGCATAACTCTATTCACGGTTTTCCTACTGGGTAGTTTAATGCCATTTATTCCAAGGTTTCACACCATTGTAGCATTCTCGTTGGTAATTCCTCTCTTGGTTCTTTTTGGGGGGTCGTTGATATATTTCGTTTGGTCACTGTTCGACAGGTCACTCAGGCATGCAGGATTCGCATTAGTCGTTGTCCCATTATTTTTTGGGTCAAGCGTGGCTGCTTCGGCAGGAGTAGGTACCGTTCAGAAGTTTCGCGCGAAGCTTTACATCTCAAAAATTGAATCGTTTAAATCGATCAATGGTAATTATCCGTTTGAGTATCCTACATCCTTTGGCATTCAATATTCTAGCTATTTAAATGAAGAGAATGAAAGAGATCGCTTTAGCCTAAAATTCAATCGTGGTTTCTTTGTTCGAGAGTTCTATGACTCTTCCGAGAAAGAATGGACTTCATTCGGCTGGGGTGATTAAACTGCATACAACAACGTATATGATTCATGATCGGACGCGTTGCACTTTTGGTTACCTTCAAAAAAGCTAAACCAAAATCACAAAGCTTATCACGAAGTCATATACGTGACTTTAGCGGCAATTATCTAATCTTGAAAAAATCATTTTTCGTATATATAATCTATTTTACCACTGTTAATGTGTCGGGTCAGCCAAGGTTAATGGAGGGTTTGGAAGTGCATATTAATTCAAGAGTCCCTATATACGATCTCCTTCATCCAGATAATTCCTCCATACCAACTCACCTATTTATGGATACACCAAAAAGGATTGTATCAATATATACAGTTAAAGGAGAAGACTCGATCGAACTGGAGAAGCGCCTAAATAAACAACTAGAATTAGATTCTGCAACTAGAGATTATCACTTCAAAGTACTTCGATTCACAGATGGAGAGTACATATATGTGGTGCAAAAAATCAAGGGATGGAGAAGAGATGATGACCTTCATAGTACGACTGTATATATAAATTAACTGCCGCTAACAACGTATATAACTCATATCCGGGCGCATCGTCCTTTTGGTTATCTTGAAGGAAACCAAAACGACCTCTGCTGATACGAGGTTATATACAAGATTGTGCATAATTATGAAAAAGACAACTCTAACAATATTCACTCTATTCATTTTCATACAGTCTTTTGCATGTAGCTGTAGATGTAGTGGTGATTGTTCATTCAGCATAATTTCAGAGCAACAGAATTTCGTGGCCTTAGTCAAAGTCATTGAATATTCAGACTTTTTAGAAGGCGAGAATTACGGATATGACGGAAAAATGCCGTATTCAATGACGGTTGAAGTCTTAAAAAAATATAAAGGAACTGAATCGAGAAAACGGATAAAAATATGGGGAGACAATGGAGTACTTTGCCGACCATATATTTCAAATTTCGAAGTAGGAAAGTACTATCTGATCGCACCTAGCATCATTCATGATAGCTCAAAGACTGGAAATGCAAATGATTACGATTTGTTTTCATGTTGGACCGACTTTCTCGAAGTCGACTACGAAAAGCAAATTGCCTACGGAGAATATTCGAGGTGGCAGAAAAAAATCAGTCTTGAACAAATTCAAAGGAAATTGGAGTAATAACTATGCACAACAACGTATATAACTCATATCCGGGCGCATCGTCCTTTTGGTTATCTTGAAGGAAACCAAAACGACCTCTGCTGATACGAGGTTATATACAAGATTTGGCACCCATTCTAATTACAGTATGAAAAAAGTATTTTACGTTGGACTCAATGTAATTATCGCTGTTGGACTTGCGGCAATATGGGTTTCACAGAACGACGGTTTTGGAAAAGGTGATATTTCGCCCTTTTTCTTTCAGACTCTCGTCCTATCTCTTCTTTCATTATTGATGATTAAGCCGCTAAATTGGGTGTTCAACAAGACAAATGAAATATTAGGATTACTACTTTCCTTGATAATTTCTTTAGTCCAGACCATTGTATTCATCTTGCTTTTGTGGTTTTTTATTGGACCGTGGATTGGAGCTATTAGCTTTCCTTTTCAACTTATTTGGCTGACCTCCATTTCCATTTCAAACATTTACATTTTAATCAGTTCTAAAAATGCGATTGACCTGAGATATGTAGCGAGAGTATCGCTAATCCCAATTGCTATTTTGATCACCGTTAAAATCTACGATTTAGGAAAAGATATTCTGTCATCAGAACAGAACTATGATTTAATCTGTATAACGTTTACTCCAAATGACACGGTGCTAGAACCAGAAAATGACTTGACTAGATTCGGTTTACATGAGAGCGAAGCAGATTTGGTAATGAGAAATTCGCCACTTGGCACATACTATGTAGGTCGCTTCTTTAGAGTTCAAGATTCCAAACTAGTTTCAACAAATAATCCAGAATATAATTTCAACGATCCCGAGGACTTTGAAAGTGGAGAATTGGACTTTATGTTTGGTAACCGGATCGATTCAAATACTCGGCTCCTGAACAGAAAGATCATTTTGGTAATGAATCATCCTCTGAAAACTACATTAGAATTCCGGGAACCTATCGACTCGAGTTTATTGCTAATTCAGGATGTACATACAGATACATTCAAAGAAATCTATCTGGGAGAGGAAAAAAACCTAAAATCTTTGAAAGTCTCAAAGACTAACTTCAGTTCATTTCCACATTGGACTAATATATCTTTTGATTTTAAAGGCAATGGGTATTATCGGTGTGCTGCCTTCCAGTGGTTCAAATTTTAACGGGTGCCAACAACGTATATAACTCATATCCGGGCGCATCGTCCTTTTGGTTATCTTAAAGGAAACCAAAACGACCTCTGCTGATACGAGGTTATATACACGACTTGGC
>WTJP01000062.1 GCA_011526275.1 Candidatus Arcticimaribacter sp.
TCCATAGATTCGTCATAACCAAAGGTTGAAGTCGTTGCTCCTACTTCAGCTCCCATATTACAGATGGTTCCTTTACCAGTACAAGACATCGCTTCTGCTCCTTCACCGAAGTATTCAATGATAGCTCCTGTTCCTCCTTTTACTGTTAAAATACCAGCTACTTTTAAAATAACATCTTTTGGTGCTGTCCAACCGTTTAATTTTCCGGTCAATTTCACCCCGATGAGTTTTGGGAATTTTAACTCCCAAGGCATATCAGCCATTACATCAACGGCATCAGCTCCCCCAACACCAATGGCTAACATTCCAAGACCTCCTGCATTTACAGTGTGTGAATCGGTACCAATCATCATTCCTCCAGGGAAAGCATAATTTTCCAGTACCACTTGGTGAATGATTCCAGCCCCTGGCTTCCAGAACCCAATACCATATTTATTCGAAACAGACTCCAAGAAGTTAAATACCTCAGCAGAGCTCGAGTTCGCTGATTTTAAATCTTCAACAGCTCCTGTTTTGGCTTGAATTAAGTGATCACAGTGAACGGTAGTTGGAACCGCTACTTTAGCTTTTCCTGCTTGCATAAATTGCAACAAAGCCATTTGTGCAGTTGCATCTTGGCAAGCGATACGGTCGGGAGCAAAATCTACATAGTCTGCTCCACGGGTGTAGGCACGATCAGAGGTGCCATCCCATAGGTGGGAATATAAAATCTTCTCTGAAGCCGTTAATGGCTTTCCTGTAAGTTTTCTAGCTTGTGCAACGCGGTCTTCCAAGCGTGCATAGACTGCTTTGATCATTTCAATGTCAAATGCCATAATCCTTAATTTTAATTTGGCGTAAAACTACGAAATAAAGTGTTTAGAATTTTTCTGGATTAATAGAATAAACCTATCAATTGGTAAATTATACAAATATATCTTAAACATGATTTTCCTCACCCAACTGAACCATTTTGTTAAAATATGACAATCGTCTTTCTTCTAGGCGTTTTTAGTATCTTAAACAACTAATTATGAATTTAATCCTTACCTTGAAAACAAAACATGAAACAGCTCTTGATAAAATACAAAGGAATCATTCTAATGCTCTTTTTGGGCATTTTTATTAGCACGGTTGACAGCTATGTTTTAAGCGGTCAATTCAAAGGGATTGAGGAACACAAACACTTTATCTATATCGGTTGTTTAATCTTGGGGCTTACCGTTACGCTTTCCATTTTACTACGCGAAGAGAAGCCCGAAGAATAGCCCTATCTTTGCACAAAAAAGATGCACTATTTTTCAAAAGCTAAATTAACTGAACTGAATAACCGCTACCGCAATAACCTGATTAACAGTATTTCTGGGTATAAATCGGCCAATCTAATTGGTACGATCTCCAAAACAGGCACCACCAACTTAGCCGTGTTCAATTCCATTGTTCACTTGGGAAGTAATCCTGCCTTACTCGGTTTTATTCTACGCCCTACGACCGTTCCCCGCCATAGCTTTTCGAACATGAAAGAGAATGGGGTTTTTACCGTAAATCATATTGCAAAAAATCAAATTGAAGCGGCGCACCACACCTCTGCCAAATACCCTGAAGAAATTTCGGAATTCGATCAAACCGAATTAAACCCTGTATATAAAAACGACTTTGCTGCTCCTTTTGTGGAAGGCGCGCCAGTACAAATTGCTTGCCGCTATGTAAACGATTACCTCATCGAAGAAAACGATACCCGTTTGGTTGTTGGGGCTATTGAAGGGGTCTATATAGACGACAAAATGATCTTAGACGACGGCTGGGTGCAGTTGGACTTGGGTGAAGTGGTGACCATCAACGGGCTGGATGGATATGCCTTACCCCAACTCATTGAACGTTTCCCCTACGCGCGACCAAAAGAATAGAAATGGAATTTATTGCTGCTTCACTTTTCGACTATGTGGTTCAACATTCACAAGAAGAACCTGTACTCCTACAAGAATTGACCAGAGAAACGCATCTTAAAGTTCTGCAACCTCGCATGCTGAGCGGGCCGTTGCAAGGACGTTTCTTAAGCTTACTCAGCAAGCTCACTGCACCACAGCGCATCTTAGAAGTAGGTACCTTCACAGGCTATGCCACCTTGTGCTTGGCAGAAGGACTTGCCAAAGACGGGCAAATCGACACGCTGGATAGAAATGAAGAATTGGTGGATTTTCAACGTCAGTTTTTTGATCGCTCGCCTTGGGGAAGTCAAATCCATCAACATTTGGGGAATGCTTTGGACATTATTCCTCAACTCAACAGCACCTATGATTTAATCTTTTTAGACGCCGATAAAAAAAACTACCTCAACTACCTCCCCCTCTTACTCCCTAAATTAAACAAAGGCGGCTTACTCTTGTCCGACAATGTATTGTGGAGCGGTAAGGTGCTCGAGGCAACCCAAAAAAACGATGAGGATACCAAGGTCTTAAAAGAATTCAATCAGCTTTTGGCAAAACACCCGGAGCTCGAAACAGTACTCCTACCCTTGCGGGACGGACTAACCTTAAGCAGAAAAATTTAGAAGCTTATTTGGTGCGCTTGATGGAGTTGGTCAATTGATCGAAACCATCTTTGACCTCTTTGATCTCTTTTTGAATATCCCCTCCAATGCTTTCAGTAGGGTCGAGATCAGCCGACTTTTGAATCTCCGATTTGATTTCATTGGTAGCTTGCTTTACTTGGGTAATTCCTTTGGCTAAACCACGCGCGATGGTCGGGATTTTGTCTGCTCCAAAAATGAGTAAGACTATAAAGAAAATAAACACTATTTCAGCACCACTGATGAATAACATGCTTCGGATTTTTGTCAAAGATAATCGAAAAAAAAAGCAGCGAAAAATATCGCTGCTTTTTTGCT
>WTJP01000108.1 GCA_011526275.1 Candidatus Arcticimaribacter sp.
GCCCCCCATCTACACTATGAAATTCTAAAGGACGGAACTAAAATCAATCCTTTGAATTTTTATTTGGACGATCTCAGTCCTGCCGAATTTGACGCCATCGTCAATCAGGCTGCACAAGAGAATCAATCGTTAGATTAATCTCATGAAAATCAATCTACCTGAAAAAAGGTATTATTCCATTGGCGAGGTGGCGAAAGCCTTCGGTGTCAATACTTCCCTTTTGCGCTACTGGGAAAAAGAGTTTAAGCAAATTCAACCCAAAAAGAAGTCTTCGGGCATCCGCAAGTTTACGCCAGGCGATATCGAAAACATTCAAATCATTCATCATCTACTCAAAGAAAAGGGAATGACCATAGAAGGTGCAAAGAACCACATGGCCACTTCTCGCGATAGTGAGCAAGCCAAAATGAAATTGCTCAATCACCTAGAAAAAATCAAAGAGGAGTTAACAAGCCTTCGCGATAACCTATAATTACTTTTTCCTAAAGAATAGGGTAATGGGCACTCCATTAAAATCGTAGATATTGCGCAACTGATTTTCTAAAAATCGTTTGTAAGGATCGCGCACATACTGCGGAAGATTACAGAAAAAAGCAAATTGCGGATAGGGAGAAGGCAGTTGGGTACAAAACTTAATTTTCACAAACTTCCCTTTGTAGGCTGGGGGTGGTGTATGTTCAATCACCGGTAGCAGAGTATCATTGAGTTTTCGCGTCGCAATGCGATTGGAGCGGGATTGATATACTTTTACCGCTGTCTCAATGGCTTTAAAGATGCGTTGTTTGGTCAAAGCAGAAATAAAGACAATAGGAACATCCACAAAAGGGGCGGTTTGTTTTCTAATTTCTTCTTCAAAAGCCTTGGTGGTTTTGTGGTCTTTCTCGACCAAATCCCATTTATTGACCAAAACGACTATTCCCTTATTGTTGCGGTGGGCTAACCAAAAAATATTTTGCACTTGTCCGTCAAATCCACGGGTAGCATCAACTACTAAAATCACGACATCGCAATGTTCAATGGCACGCACCGAGCGCATGACCGAATAAAACTCGATATCTTCTTTGACTTTTTTCTTGCGACGAATTCCGGCCGTATCGACCAAATTAAATTCAAAACCAAAGCGGTTGTATTTGGTATCGATACTGTCACGGGTAGTTCCAGCTATATCGGTAACAATATAGCGCTCTTCCCCAATCAAGGCGTTGATAAAAGAGGATTTCCCAGCATTGGGTCGTCCGACCACGGCAAAGCGCGGTAAATCTTCTCCTTCATCTTCAGTTTGTTGGGGTAGCGACTCGACGAGATCGTCTAGCAACTCTCCTGTACCACTACCGTTAATCCCCGAAATATTATAGATTTTTTCAAATCCCAAAGCGTAGAATTCCACGGCATCGTCTTGGCGCATGGCATTGTCTACCTTGTTTACTGCCAGAAAAACGGGCTTTTTTGATTTGCGCAATAGTTGAGCGACTTCCTCGTCCATACCGGTGAGTCCTGTTTCAACTTCCACCATAAAAATGATAGCGTCGGCTTCATCGATAGCCAATTCTACTTGGCGGTCGATTTCCTGTTCGAAGATGTCTTCACTTCCCACTACATAACCCCCGGTATCAATGAGCGAAAACTCTACTCCGTTCCAGTCCGACTTTCCATAGTGACGATCGCGGGTAACACCACTCACCGCATCGACGATGGCTTCGCGTTTTTGGATCATTCGGTTAAAGAAGGTGGATTTCCCCACATTGGGGCGTCCAACAATGGCTACAATAGCGCTCATGGGCGGTGAATTTTAGGCAAAAATAGCTTATTTCAAGGGAACTCTTTCCTCCCCTTAGTATTTATAGCCGAATCGTTTTAATTGTCGCTCGTTTGAACGCCAATCTTTATTGACTTTGACATAGAGCTCTAGGTGTACTTTCTTGTCAAAAAAGGCCTGCAATTTTTTTCGTGCTCCAACACCTACTTTCTTTAAAGCACTGCCTTTATGGCCAATTAAAATTCCTTTTTGCGTTTCGCGTTCCACCATAATCACCGAACGAATTTTAATGATTTTTTCTTCCTCTTTAAATTCTTCGGTGAGTACTTCTACCGCATAAGGCACCTCCTTGTCGTAGTACTTTAAGATTTGTTCTCGCACTGCTTCATTCACAAAAAATCGCTCCGACTTATCGGTCATTTGATCTTTTGGAAAGTAGGGTGGCGAGGGGGGTAATAAGGAAATTAAATAATCTAGTACCTCTTGAACTGAAAAACCGGTGATAGCGGAAATAGGGAAAACCTTGGCTTTTGGGAATTGCCCTTGCCAATGTTCGACCGAGGCTACCAGCGAGGTTTGATCGGCTGTATCAATTTTATTGATCAATACGATAACAGGGATAGAAAGCCGTTGAATTTTTTCGAAGAGCTGTTCGTCTTTCATCTGCTTCTCCCCGATTTCAAGCATATAAATTAAAATATCAGCGTCTTCAAGTGCAGTTTTTACAAAATCCATCATGGACGACTGCATTTCATAACTGGGTTTAATTACCCCAGGGGTGTCAGAAAGGACCAGTTGGTAGTCTTCTGCATTGAGGATCCCTAAAATACGGTGACGCGTGGTTTGTGCTTTAGGCGTTATGATGGATAGCTTTTCCCCTACCCATGCATTCATCAAGGTGGACTTACCCACATTGGGATTTCCTACTATAGATACAAATCCGGCTTTGTGTACTTGCTGCATAGATGACAAAGGTAGTTAATCTCCTTGCCAAGTTGACAAAAAGTGGTATATTTGCACCCACAGCGCGGGATAGAGCAGCAGGTAGCTCGTCGGGCTCATAACCCGAAGGTCGCTGGTTCGAGTCCAGCTCCCGCTACTA
>WTJP01000093.1:0-4674 GCA_011526275.1 Candidatus Arcticimaribacter sp.
ATGGTAGCCGTTGTTGCATCGGCCGAAGCTTTGGTGGTGTGGGTGTTGTGGAATGACGTCCCAAGAATAAGTCCAGGGGCGACAGCGTTTACACGGGTTCCTTGTGCTCCTAATTCAGTGGAAAGCGCTCGCGTAAAGGTTAAAATAGCTCCTTTACTGGTCGAGTAAACCAAGGACCCAGGGTGGCCTCCCTTACGACCAGCAAGCGAAGCGAGGTTAATGATGCTGCTGTTTTCATTTTTTCCAAGATGAGGTGCCGCCGCTCTACTCACCAACATCATTGAAGTCATGTTGATGTCCATTACCTTATGCCAAAAATCGGTCTCCATTTCATGCAGTAATTTTCGGGCAACAAGCGATCCAGCGTTGTTGATTAAGATGTCCAAGCCCCCAAAGGCTGCTATTGTTTTATCTACCACTGAAATGGCATCGGCCTCCACGGTTAAATCACCTGAAACGACGAGGGCTTTTTGTCCCTTGCTCTCTGCCAAAGCAGCCAGTTCATTTGCTGTTTCTGCACTAGAGAAATAATGAATGGCTACATGGGCACCCTGTTCAATAAAATGTTCTGTAATGGCTGCTCCAATTCCCTGCGCCCCTGCAGTAATGAGTACTCTTTTTCCGGCTAATTTGGTTGTTATCATGTTTTAGTAGATGTTTTTTAATCAATGAGCACAAAGATAACAAACCATTCCCTTCCTTTAAAAGTATCCAGCTAATCGGTACACCCTTTTTCTCTGAACAGCGGGGAAGCTTAGAACCTAAGTGGGTTGCCTTGTCCATAGACTAAAAAGCAAAAAGCCCGCGAAAAGCGGGCTTTTTGGTGGTGTTATTTCCTTTTTTAGAGGTGAATCACTTCGTCATAAGCATCGGCCACCGCTTCCATCATGGCTTCGCTCATGGTGGGGTGGGGGTGTACAGCTTTTAAGACTTCGTGTCCTGTGGTTTCTAACTTACGTCCCAACACTGCTTCAGCAATCATGTCGGTCACACCAGCACCAATCATATGGCAGCCTAGCCATTCGCCGTATTTAGCGTCGAAGATTACCTTGACAAAACCGTCAGAGGCTCCGCCAGCTTGTGCTTTTCCAGAAGCTGAGAAGGGGAATTTCCCTACTTTAATGTCATAGCCTTGTTCTTTGGCTTGGGCTTCGGTTAGCCCAACCGAGGCTACCTCGGGGTAGCAATAGGTACAACCGGGGATGTTCCCGTAATCGAGGGGTTCCACATGCTGTCCAGCGATTTTCTCCACACATAGGATACCTTCTGCAGAAGCCACGTGTGCGAGGGCTTGCCCTTGGGTAACGTCGCCAATGGCATAGTAGCCCGGGAGGTTGGTTTGATAGAAATCGTTTACCAAGATTTTGTCGCGATCTACGGCGATCCCTACGTCTTGTAAACCAAGGTTTTCAATATTCGTTTTAATGCCCACCGCTGAAAGAACGATATCGGCTTTCAAGCTCTCTTCGCCTTTGGCCGTTTTGATGGTAGCCGTAACTCCTTTTCCTTTGGTATCCACTTGCGTTACCTCGGCAGAAGTGAGGATGTTGATCCCCGCTTTTTTAAAGTTGCGTTCTAAAGCTTTAGAAACTTCCTCGTCTTCTACAGGAACAATGCGGTCTTGGTATTCCACTACGGTTACCTCGGTTCCCATGGCGTTGTAGAAATAGGCAAATTCAATCCCAATCGCACCAGAGCCTACAACGATGAGTTTCTTGGGCTGTTTAGGCAAGGTCATTGCCTCGCGGTAACCAATCACTTTCTTCCCGTCTTGTGGAAGGCTGGGGAGTTCGCGAGAACGCGCTCCTGTAGCTAGAATGATGTGGTCTGCTTGATAAATTTCTTCTTTCCCGTCGAGGGAGACACTCACTTGTTTTTTGGGCAATACTTTTCCAAAACCGTTGAGTACATCGATTTTGTTTTTCTTCATTAAGAATTGCACCCCTTTGCTCATTCCCGCGGCAACATTGCGGCTGCGGTTGACAACAGCATCAAAGTCTTTGTCGTATTCTTTCACGACCAAGCCATAGTCTCCGGCATGTTTGAGGTAATCAAAAACCTGAGCAGATTTGATAAGGGCTTTGGTGGGAATACAGCCCCAGTTAAGGCAAACTCCCCCTAAACTTTCTTTTTCTACAATGGCGGTTTTAAAACCAAGTTGAGAAGCGCGGATGGCGGTTACATAGCCTCCAGGTCCACTTCCAATTACGATAATGTCGTATTTCGTCATATTGCACAAAGTTAAATTCAGTGCAAAGGTACGAAATCATCGTCATTCCTCCTTGTCGGCTTGAAAATCTATACTGGCCGAATTGACACAGTAGCGTTGACCCGTTGCTGTGGGTCCGTCCTCGAAGATATGTCCTTGATGTCCCCCGCAATTGGCGCAAAGAATTTCTACGCGGCGCATGCCCATGGAATTGTCTTGGCGGTACTCGATGGCGCCTTCTATACTGCGATCGTAGGAAGGCCAGCCACAGCCGCTATCGAATTTCGCAGAGGAAGGGTAGAGGGGGGCGCCACAGCCTTTGCAGCAGTAGGTGCCTTGTTCAAAATGATCGTTGTATTTTCCGGTAAAGGGGTATTCTGTACCCGCTTGTCGTAGGATGCGGTATTCCTCTGCCGAGAGTTCTTGCTTCCAACTTTCTTCTGATTTTTCAACGGGATATTTACTCATCTTCTGCAGGAATAAAGGCCAATGCAGCCGAGTTAATACAGTGTCTTTTTCCGGTCGTTGCACGCGGACCATCGTTAAACATATGTCCAAGGTGTCCACCACAAACCGCACATTTCAATTCGGTGCGGGCATAACCAATTTTATAATCGACGTCGTATTCTAAATTTTTGTCCACTCCGCGATCGAAGGAGGGCCAACCCGATCCAGAATCGTATTTATGTTCGGAAGCATAGAGGGGACTTTTACAACCCGCGCACACATAAGTACCTGCTTTTTTGTTGTTGTTGAGTGGTCCACTAAAGGCGCGTTCGGTAGCTGCTTTTCGCAAAACTTGATAGGCGAGGGGACTCAAAATCTCCTGCCATTCGGCATCGGTTTTGACCACAGCATAGGTCGTTTTTTTCGCGCTGGACTTTGCCGGTTTTGGCGCCTGTTGGCAGCTGCCCAAAAGTGGAAAAAGAAGCAGGGCAATAAGTAAATTTTTCATGTTCAATTTTTGTTAAAAATACATTCCTTTTTCCAAATGCCAAAGTTCATACCATAGCACTCCCTTAGCTAAGATTAGCCCAAGATCATCTATACTTAAAACTTAAAGTTTTACTTTAAGTAAATTATAATAGATGTTAAAAAAATATCAAATTATCGCTTTAGATTATATATATAATTAATTCATAATCAATTATATAAAATTTATAATAAGAAAAGCTTATACTCCTGTATTTTGTGGATAAAGGAAGCGAAGTAGCCCCCTCTATTGCGGAAAAAGATTGTATATTGGCTTATTCACTATAATTATATTTCATGAAACTACCCACCCGTAATTACCCGAAAGGAAGCAAGCAGTTGATCAATGCATGGGCCTTTTACGACTGGGCCAATTCGGTCTATTCTTTGGTTATTTCATCTGCAATTTTTCCCATCTATTACGCCGCGCTTTTTGCCGAAAAAAACACCATTTATTTTGCCGGCTATGAGGTAAAAAATACGGCCATGATCAGCTTTGTAACCGGCTGTGCTTTTTTGGTGGTTGCTTTCATTTCTCCGCTGCTTTCTGGGATCGCAGATTTTGTAGGGAACAAGAAAACTTTCATGAAATTCTTTGTCACCTTGGGGTCGATTTCTTGTGTGGGATTGTATTGGTTTGAGTTGGAGACCATCTACCTTGGACTGTTTTTTTACTTCCTCGCCATGATAGGAATATGGTCGAGTTTGGTGTTTTACAACTCCTACTTACCCGATGTGGCCTATCCAGAACAACAGGATCGCGCGAGTGCACGGGGCTTTTCCATGGGGTATATCGGCAGTGTTTTGCTGCTTTTGTTTAACCTTTCCATGGTCATGATGCCCGATGTTTACGGTATTTCAGGAACCCCGGGAGAAGCAGCTATGAAGGCCATGCGTTATTCGTTTGTCTCCGTGGGGATATGGTGGTTCGGTTTTAGTCAGGTTTCTTTTTATTTTCTGCCTAAAGGGAACAAAAACGACGAAAAGATCACCCGACACATCTTTTGGAACGGTTTTCGGGAGTTGCGTAATGTCTACCGTCAAATGGCAGGGAATTACCCTTTAAAACGCTATTTAAGCGCTTTCTTCATCTTTTCGCTAGCGGTGCAAACGGTTATGTTGGTTGCGGCCTATTTCGGGGAAGAGGAAATCGCCTGGGGGTCAGACAGTGAAAAGACCACCGGTTTAATTGTGAGTATTCTCTTAATTCAAATCATCGCCATTTTTGGGGCAATACTATCTGCTCGTGCTTCCGAACGTTTTGGCAATGTGCCCACCCTGGTCGGAATCAACTTAATTTGGGTCGCTATTTGTATTTGTGCCTATTTTATAGAGACCCCGGTACAGTTTTATTTTGTCGCCGGATTTGTGGGTATGGTAATGGGCGGATTGCAGACCGCAGCTCGAGCAGCTTATGCTAAATTTTTGCCCGAAACTGAGGATACCACTTCCTATTTTAGTTTTTACGATGTGGCAGAAAAAATTGGAATCAT
>WTJP01000093.1:4774-11694 GCA_011526275.1 Candidatus Arcticimaribacter sp.
CGTGTGAATCGTAAGCCTAGTCTTAGTTCATCTGCCGAATAGATCCCGAGCCTGAAACCTTAGAAATAAGTCTTTTGCTTGACTCTCCTTTGTAGCGAACGTTCCCTGAACCTGAAATTTTCGCTGTAAGTTTTTCCGAGCAGTTGAGGTCGATATTCCCCGAACCTGAGAGCTTTACCTCCCATTTACAGCCGCCAAATCGGCTAAACGCAGGTTGCCCGACCCAGAGAGCTTTGCACTCAGGTTTTGACTGCTTCCACTGAGCTGAATTTTCCCGCTACCCGAGAGATTTACGGTGGTATTTTGTGCTGCAAAGGTCAATTCGATCTTCCCGGAACCCGAGTGGGTAACTTGAAGGTCTTGGGTGGTAAACGATTCACTTGCATAAACCTTTCCCGACCCGGCATGGGTGACATTTTTCAATGCAGTCAAAGGTGCTTTAATGCTTATGGGTTTGCGGTTAGAGGGTTTGAGGTATATTTGCTTCTTTAGTTTGATAATCAGTGTTTTATATTTAACTTCAGTCACGATTTCATCCATCAAATTCGCGTCGGTATTGAGGGTAATTTCCCCATCGAGCTGGGAGGTTAATTCCACTTTAAAGGGCCCTTTGACCACCAGTTGATTGAAATCTCCAATACTGCGTTCTTGGGTAATGATGTTTCCATTACCTTTATAACGCTTTTGTGCTGTACTTAATACACTGATAAATAGAAGGATAAAGCTAAGGGTTAATCGAGTTGTTTTCATGGGTAAGGATTTAGTTTTTGTATAATTTAACACTGCCGTAGTCGGCGGAAATGTTTAGGCTGTTTCGATCGCTGCGGTGAATTCCGCTGTAGTAACGATCGGTGGTTTCGATGATCTTCTTGCGGTAGTCCAGCGGGAAATCGCTTTTAAAACTGGCGTATTCGGTTTCCACTTCAAACTGAAATTCCCAGTCGGCTGCTGCTTCAAGGGTAATCCCGGTATAGTCGGAACGTAAACGCACCCGTTCGGTCGAGGCTTGGATATCGCGCACTTGAATCCCACCATAGTCCATGTTGATGTCCAGGGCTTGGCTGATTTGTCCAATCTTAATGCTTAAATAATCGGCTTCCCCTTCGATGGTTGCCGCTTTTCCAACGCTCAATTTTCCATAATCGGCATCAAAATCGAGCCGCTCTACGACTTCAAATTCACTCTTACTGTAGTCTGCGTCGTATTGCAATTTCCCGGCTTTGTTTATGCTTAAGCCAGAATAGTCGGCAACAATATTTCCGCCTTGGATAAAGTCAATATGAGAATCGGGGGCGTATTGCAGGTCGATATCATTATCCGGATGGTTCAATTCACCCACTTCTATACTGCCGTAGGCGCAAGCGAGTTGAGCGGGACCATCGGTGACTTCTACAAAAATTCCACCGTAGTCATTGTCAATGTCCATACTAGCTGACTGAGGCAGTTGCACCACATAGTCGATGGAGTAATTGATATTGGAAGAACGAAAAAGGTTCCAGTTGTTCCACCAGCTGTAACTGTTTTCTCCGATGTGGGTAATGGCAGAGACGGCATTGGCTGAAGTGTCGAATTCGATTTCGATTTCTTCCATTATTTCTTCTGAGCGTTCCAGCTTACCTGCATCTACTTTGATGTTGATGCGTAGCTGTACTTCCTCTTTGTCCCAAGGAGCGAGTTTTACACTTCCATAGCGGTTATCGATGCTCACTTTTCCATTGGCGGGAAGAGGGAAGTTTTTTTGGATGCTGCGTTTAGCTGCTTGGGCTTGTCCTAACCAACTTAGGCTTAGGCATAGCACCAAGGCAAGGGATGCTTTAAAATACGTCGTTTTCATAGTCTGCGTTATTTTTTGCGTTCAATTGTTTTTCCAAGGCGATAAGGAGCTCAAGGCGTTGTTGCAGGTTGTCGATCATGGCGCGCAGCAGCAAAGGGTGTTGGTGCTGCTCATGAAAGGAGGTTTGGAGTTTTTGGTATTCCTCGTCCAAAATGTTCATTTGGGTGCGTACATCGCGCAATGGCACCTCAAAGCGGTCGTTATAGGTGGTCTCTAGTCGAACGAGTTGGTGATTGATTTGCTGCTCATAGAACTGGGTCAATTCGGTGTGGGGTGCTACCGTTTGCGGACTTTGCTTGTTGCTTAAGCCAAAAAAGAGCAAAAGACAAGCGGCAATGGAAAGCCAGGGCACCAATTTGATGATGGGAGAATTTTGGCGTTCCAGTTTTTGCTGAAAACGCAGCGCGTGGCCTTCCAGCGGAGTCTCGCTGGCGGTTTTCTCTTTCAGGGCTAAAAAGGCTTTATCGAGAGATTTCATGGTGCAAGAGGGTTTGCTTTAGTTGTGTTTTTGCGCGAGAGATGAGGGTGCGGCAGTTCCCATAACTCAGCTTTAATATTTCACTTAATTCGTCGTAATCATATCCTTCCAGATACATCAACACCAAGGCGGTGCGGTAACGGCCTTTGAGTTGGTTGAGGGCGACTTCCAATGTTGCGGTTTGTTCCTCGGTCAAGGTGATTTCCCCCTCCTGCGTTTCTTCTAGCTGTTCTTCTTTCAGCTCGGTCCATCGGTTTTTTTCTTTGTTTTGAACATGGTTTAAGGCCTTACGCAGGGTAATTTGCTTGAGCCAGCCACCAAATTTGTTCTCTCCTTTGTACTGTTTTATTTTTTCAAAGGCGGTTAAAAAACCGTCGTGCATGACGTCTTCTGCATCGACCGGGTTTTGGACTATCCGCAAAGCGCTGTGATACATGGCTTTGTGGTAACGTTGATAGACTTCCATTTGCGCACGCTGATCTTTTTTCTGGCAGCGCAGCAACAGTTCGTCTATGGTGAGTTGGTCCAACATGTTTTTCATCGATGGTTCTATTCTATAAGAAGCGCAGAATTTAATTTGTTACACTTTTGACAAAAATAATCCTTGGCATAACTCTTGACCCTATTAAGCGAAATAAATTGATAACCCTCAAAGTGTCGTATTTATGACATTTTGACGCAGTAGATACCCTATGTCGAAACCCATATTTAGTTCGCTAGACAATTTGTCATTACAAGACATTCATGCCGATGGAGAATTAATTCCTTTAATGACCACCGAAGATGAGGAGGCCTTAGAATTAGAGGAATTACCCGAGGCAGTTCCTATCCTTCCGCTAAAAAATACCGTTTTATTCCCCGGGGTGGTAATTCCCATCACGGTGGGGAGAGATAAATCCATCCAACTCATCAAAGACGCCAATAAGGGCGACAAAGTGATTGGAGTGGTAGCACAGAAAGACCAATCGATTGAAGATCCGGGGGTGCTCGATGTGTATTCCTTGGGAACAGTAGCTCAAATCTTGCGGGTGCTGACCATGCCCGACGGCAATACCACCATCATCATTCAAGGGAAAAAGCGCTTTGAAATTGAGCAGGTGTTGACCGAGGAGCCCTACATCAAAGCGAAAATTAAAGGGGTAGAGGAAGAGAAGAACCTCCAAGACAGTTCAGAGTTTGGTGCCATCGTCGATTCCATTAAAGACTTGGCGCTAAAAATCATACAGGAGAGTCAAAACATCCCTTCTGAAGCTTCTTTTGCGATAAAAAACATTCAAAGTCATTCCTTTTTGATTCACTTTGTTTCTTCTAACATGAGTTTGTCGGTTAAAGAGAAGCAGGGGATTCTTTCCACACCCAACCTGAAAGAGCGTGCCCTTTTGTGTTTACAACACATGAATGTGGAATATCAAAAGTTGGAATTGAAAAACGATATTCAGTCGCGTGTACGTAACGACATGGACCAGCAACAGCGCGAGTACTACTTGCACCAGCAGATGAAAACCATCCAAGAGGAATTGGGCGGTGTTTCTTATGAGGAGGAAGTGGAAGAAATGCGCATGCGTGCAGGGGATAAAAAATGGACGGAAGAAGTGGGGAAACACTTCGAGAAAGAGTTGATGAAATTGCAACGTATGAATCCGCAGGTGGCGGAATATTCAGTGCAACGCAATTATTTGGACTTGTTTTTAGACCTCCCATGGAATGAATTCTCGGAAGATCAATTCGACCTAAAACGTGCACAGACCATCTTAGACCGAGATCACTACGGATTAGAAGAGGTGAAAAAGCGCATCATTGAATACCTAGCCGTATTGAAATTACGCAACGACATGAAATCCCCGATTTTGTGTTTATACGGCCCTCCAGGGGTGGGGAAAACCTCCTTGGGGAAATCGGTGGCTGAAGCACTGGGTAGAGAATATGTGCGTATCTCCTTAGGAGGGATGCGCGACGAGGCCGAGATTCGCGGTCACCGCAAAACTTACATTGGCGCCTTGCCCGGGCGTATTATTCAAAGCCTAAAGAAAGCAGGAACGTCCAACCCCGTTTTTGTCTTAGATGAGATCGATAAGCTAAGCAACAGCGCACAAGGCGATCCGTCTTCGGCTTTGTTGGAAGTCTTAGATCCCGAGCAGAACGAATCGTTTTACGACAACTTCTTGGAAATGGGCTATGACCTCTCTAAGGTCATGTTTATCGCGACGGCCAATAGTTTGGGAAGCATACAACCGGCCTTGCGCGACCGTATGGAAATCATCAATGTGAGTGGCTACACCATTGAAGAGAAAGCGATGATCGCCCAAAAGCATTTGTTGCCGAAACAGTTGGAGGAGCACGGACTCAAGAAAACCGACCTTAAGCTCAACAAAGGGGTGTTAGAAGCTATGGTAGAAGGTTACACCCGAGAATCGGGAGTGCGAGGCCTAGAAAAGCAGGTGGCTAAAGCGGTGCGTTATATCGCCAAATCCATCGCCATGGAAGAAGATTATGTAAAGCAACCCAAAATAACCGACCTGAACGAAATTTTAGGCCCTATAAAGGTGACCCGCGATTTATATGAAAACAACGCCACAGCTGGGGTGGTTATTGGTTTGGCCTGGACAGCAGTGGGGGGAGACATACTGTTTATTGAATCGGCACTTTCCAAAGGGAAGGGGCAGTTGTCCATTACCGGGAACTTGGGAAAGATCATGAAAGAATCGTCCACCATCGCAATGGAATACATCAAGGCCAATGCAAGTCGTTTGGGCTTGGCTGATTTCCCTTTTGATCAATACAACATCCACATTCACGTGCCAGAAGGGGCTACCCCTAAAGACGGTCCAAGTGCAGGAATTACCATGCTCACCTCATTGGTTTCGCTCTTTACGCAAAAACGTGTAAAGAAACATTTGTCGATGACGGGTGAAATTACCCTTCGTGGAAAAGTGTTGCCTGTTGGGGGAATCAAGGAAAAAATATTGGCAGCCAAGCGTTCGAAGATCAAAGAAATTATCTTGTGCGAAAGCAACCGAAAAGACGTGGCTGAAATCAAAGAAGATTATTTAAAAGGCCTTACCTTTCACTTTGTGAAAGAAATGCATGAGGTCTTAGATTTGGCCATCACCGATCAAAAGGTGAAGCATGCGAAAGTATTGTAGTTCATGTGTACTGTAACTTATGTACCCACCCAAGGCGGTTTTGTGTTTACATCGAACCGCGATGAGGACCCCAAACGCTCGGCCAGCCGTATAGTCGAAGACGAAAGGGGAGCCAGCACGGTCTATTTTCCGCAAGATGAAGAAGCGCATGGAAGTTGGATTGCCTATTCCAATAACGACCAGTTTGTGTGTATCTTAAACGGTGCTTTTGAGCCGCACCAACGCAAAGCGCAATACACCATGAGTAGGGGAATGATGGCACTAGCGTTTTTTGATTATGCCGATGTGGAAAGCTTTCTCACTGCCTTTAACTTTGAGGGAATGGAACCTTTTACCATGATCCTTTATCATCAAGGCGATTTTCGCGAATTGAAATGGGATGAAAGCGATTTGCATGTACGTAAATTGTCGACAGCTGCTGTGCATCTTTGGTCATCTGCTACCTTGTACACCCACGATTGGTGGGTCGATCGTTCGGTAGGGTTTCAAGAGTTTGTATCTCGTCAAACCCCCGATCAAGTGGGTATCATGCATTACCACAAAACAGCATTAGCGTTTAGCATAAAAGCATTGCAGGAGCGTTTGAACACCACAGCGCCTCTGACCAATGTTCCTGTAAAAACGACTTCGGTCTCTTCTATCGAGAAGAACGACAAGGGCTATGCCTTTCAGTTTCACCGCACCGATGACCGTTTAAAATTAAGCACCACAACCTATTGAATATGTCCACGAAAATCATTGCCATCGACGGTTTTGCTTCCACCGGGAAAAGCACCTTGTCTAAACGTTTAGCGCAGCACTTGGGCTTTACTTATATGGATACTGGCTATATGTTTCGTGTGGTGGCTTTACAGGTATTGAAAAATAAGTGGTTGGAAGCTGGTGAACTCAATGATGCAGCTTTGGCCTCTTTTCTTCCCGAGTTGAATTTCCATTGGGTTGACCAAGAAGATGGTTTAAAAGCGATGGGAGCGAATGGAGTGGTTTATGGAGAAGAAATTCGCACCCAAGAAGTTTCCGCCTTGGTGAGTCAGGTTGCGGCAAACGCAGCTGTTCGGCAGCATTTGTTGGAGCAACAACGCAGTTTGGCAAAGTCGGCTAATGTTGTGATGGATGGCCGCGATATTGGAACAGTGGTTTTCCCGCAGGCCGATCTTAAGTTTTACTTAATCGCCCAAGCAGAGATTCGCGCACAACGCCGTTTTGACGAGATGCAAGCGAAGGGGCTAACTGCAGATTTTGACGCTATTTTAGCCAATGTAGTGGAACGCGATCATCTCGATAGTACTCGGGAAATTGCACCATTAAAGAAAGCAGACGACGCCATCGAAATCGACACCTCGCATTTTACGGTGGAGGAGGTGTTTGCTTTACTCTGTAAACAGCTCCCTACTGACTTCTAGCTGTTGAAGCAAGCGTTTTAATTCCTCTGGGCGTTGGGTGCCCACCAAACATTTCTTTTTGT
>WTJP01000159.1 GCA_011526275.1 Candidatus Arcticimaribacter sp.
AAACCACTCCCCACCGGAACTTCCTATGTTTTAGTAGCCAATCACACCAGTTATATCGACCCCTTTGTGATGCTGCGGGTCTCTAAAAATCCTTTTGTCTTTGTCGGAAAAAAGGAGTTGGTAAAAATCCCCATTTTTGGCTACCTCTACAAACGCGCTGCCGTAATGGTGAATCGCAGCGATAAAAAGAGCCGATGGGAAGTCTATGGGCGGGTACAGCAAAAACTCGATATGGGCTATAGTGTGTGTATTTTCCCCGAAGTGTCTTATGAGGACGATACCGTCTTTTTAAACCCCTTTAAACGCGGAGCATTCAAGATTTCTATTGACCATCAACTCCCGGTGGTGCCCATGGTTTTTTACGACTGCAAACGCAAACACCCTTGGTACCCCAACTTTGGCTATCCGGGGGAATTGCGGGTACAAACGTTCCCCGAATTATATCCGCCAAAGACCATGGAGGAATTGCCTGAGTTCCAAGAAAAAATTCGCGACATTGTCGATCAAGGTTTACGCGATGACCCCAAAGGGCGGCAACAACAAGCGGTAGAGTTAGAGGAACAGCTGGCAAAAGCCGTTTAATCTTTACTGCCGAATTTCAGCCGCTTTTGATTGGAGTGCATTCAATGCGTTTTGAGCGGAAGAGGAGAGGGATTGCTCTAGTAAATTGTTATCTTCTGAAGGGTCATTATCCAAATCAAAGAATTCTTCTGTCCCATTGTTAAAGCGAATATACTTGTGGTGCCCATCTGAAATGGTGTAGCCCGAACGATTTGCTCGGTTGCTTGCTATTTCAGCATAGTTGAATGTTCTCCCCCCAATAGAAGCACCGTTTAACAAGGGCCAAAAACTTTGGCTGTCAAGGTTGTCTTCAGGGCTTAAACCAGCCGCTGCTAAAAAGGTATTGTATAAATCTACTGCCGTTACCAACGCTTCTTCTTCTTCCCCCTGCCGTTCCACACCATAGCCAGAAACAATCAAGGGCACATGCACGCCACCATGGTACAAACTCCCTTTTGCTTTGGTCGAGACATAGGGCGACTGAACTACGCCATTTGGAGTGCCATTGTCCCCCATAAAAACGATTAATGTGTTTTCTAAGGTGGCCGAAGAAAGACCGCTCAAAAGACGTCCAATTTCGGTGTCTAAACTTTCGATCATGGCTAAATAATAGGGCAGTGGATTTTGATCAATACTCGCTTCATCGCTGGCTAGGTTGCCTTGATAATGAAGGTCGTTTGGGGGCAAGTGAAAAGGACTATGGGGAGCGTTATAGGCCAACCAACAAAACCAAGGTTGCTCTTGTGCATTGATCCATTCGAGGGCAAGATCGGTTAAGGCTGTGGTGATATAACTGTTTTGTGTGGTAGTCATGCCATTGGTAGTAAAACGCCATCGATGGTAGTCGTTTACACCACCGCTGAATAAACCGGCATAATGGTCCACCCCCATCGCTTCTGGTACTTCAAAAGCGTCCCCAGCGGTCACATGCCATTTTCCAATCACACTACTGCGGTAAACGCCGTCTGTTTGTTCACGCATCGCCTGTTGAATGATGCGTTCACTTGGCCGGATGTTGTTGTCTTGTTCTACCCCTAAAACTCCAGTACGAAATCCGTATTTCCCCGTTAAGATGGAGGCTCGGGTTGGCGTACAGGCAGGGTTAGACCATGCCTGGGTAAAGCGAACCCCTTCATTTGCAAGTTGTGTTAGGGTAGGAAGAAAGGCTTTTTGCCCACCAATTGGATAACCTGGCATAGGATCGAGGCCAAGATCATCGGCAAGGATAAACAAGATGTTGGGATAATCTCCCGTTGTTTGACCATCCTGATCCTCTTGATTGTCTGGATCAGCAGGATTTGTAGCAGGCTCTTCCGTAAGGATATCCTCATTTTCGCTCAAAGGCTGAGTCGTTTTACCACATTGTGTGAAAATCAAAGGAAGCAATGCAAGTAAAAGGGGAAATGCAAAACTTTTTCTATCGATAAACAGCAAGGATATTCTCATGGAATTTCATTAGATTAGAGAAACTAAATATATGGATTCTTCTGCATCAATTATACTCGCGGTAGCTATTATGGTCATTATGATGGGCATGGGCTTGACTTTGACCATAGCCGACTTTCGACGGGTAGCGCAAAACCCCAAGCCTGTTCTTTTGGGCTTGACCAATCAAATTGTTTTATTGCCATTGGTGGCGCTTGCCTTGGTTTATTTATTTGAACCGCCAGCATTTATTGCTGTGGGGATGATACTTTTGGCCGCTTGTCCGGGGGGAACCTCTTCCAATTTAGTCACCCTTTTGGCCAAAGGCGATTTGGCATTGTCGGTCAGTATGACCGCGATCAACAGCATTATTACGATTGTTACCATTCCATTTTGGGTGGGCTATGCCTATAGCACCTACTTGGCCGAAGCAGCTAACATGGCCTCTCCTACCGCGGATATTTTTAAAACCCTAATCGTTGTCCTCGCCATTCCTTTAAGCATTGGTATGTTGATTAAAAACCGAGCGCCGCAATTTGCCGACCGCATGGAGCGTCCTGTGCGAATCGCTTCTTCTATCTTTTTAGCTGTGGTTATTTTGGGGCTTTTGGCGCGAGAATTTGACTTATTTCAACAATATGTGGGAGACACCTTGGGAATCGTCACGGCCCTCAACGTCTTGACCATGGGCATGGGCTATGGCCTAGCCAAGGCTTTTGGCTTAAACCTAAAACAGGGCTTGACCATCGCCATTGAGTCGGGGATTCAAAATGGGACCTTGACCATTAGTTTGGCTGTGATTACTTTGAACCAGCCTGATTTTGCCATCATTGCCGCTATTTATTCTTTGGTGATGTATGC
>WTJP01000019.1 GCA_011526275.1 Candidatus Arcticimaribacter sp.
AGTATCTTTGAAATGCATGAAAAAGATTGTAATTCTCCTCTTATTTTGCTGCGCGCAACTGCATGGGCAAAAAGACAGTTTAGCCGTTATTAGCTTACAGGAAGTTGAACTGAAATCAGTTCGATTAAACACGTCCATGTTGCGCTTTCCCGCAGCGCTTGTACGAAAACAGCTTGCGATAGATTACGCTGGACCCCAACAGTCCTTGCAAGAATACATTGAAGATTTACCGGGGGTAATTAGTTTTAACCGCACCAATTTTGCCCAAGATTTACGTCTTTCCATTCGTGGGTTTGGCGCTCGATCTGCCTTTGGAATCCGCGGGATAAAATTAGTGGTTGACGGGATTCCCGAAACCACCCCTGACGGTCAGGGGCAACTAGATAATCTCCCCCTAGCCTTGCTCTCGAGCATTGAACTTGCACGAGGGCCAAACAGTCTCCGTTTTGGGAATGCCGCTGGCGGGGTACTCTATTTAAACACCCTAGAGAATAGCGAAAAAAACAGGAACAGCTTTGCAATACAACAAGGAAGTTTTGGTCAAGCCAACTACCAATGGACTGGTGGACTTAAAAGTGATAACACCCACTTTATTTATCAGGCGAGTCATGCAAGAAATGAGGGCTATCGCAACCACAGTTCTTTTTCCTCTTCTATGGTTAATCTTAAGTTAAAGCAACAACTAAATCCAAACACCAAAGTGGTTGTTCAACTCAATATAACCAACAGCCCAGAAGCTTTGGATGCTGGCGGACAAACAGTGGAAGAATTAAACACTAATCCAAATAGTGCTCGCGATAGAAATGTGCAGTTTGATGCAGGCGAAAGTATTCAGCACATAAAATCTGGGATTCACCTCAACCACCAAAAAGGAGAAAATGCGTTTGAATTTTATGCCTTTACTTCCGAGCGAGATTTTGAGGGACGTCTTCCCTTTAATTTTGGTGGATGGATCAATTTAGAGCGCAGCTATTCAGGGCATGGAGGCAGTTATGCTAGAAGTTGGAAAAGGGAGAACTTGGAAGGCAACAGCCAAATAGGCTATGCTTATGGGAGGCAGCAGGACATTCGTTCCCGCTTCATCAATAATGATGGTAGCCAAGGAGCACTTACGCTAAACCAAAAAGAATTTTTTCACAGTTTTGGCGCCTACTTTATTCAGCATCTCAACTACCTCAACTGGACATTAAATGCTGGTGTTCGCTGGGACAACAACCAATTAGGACTGAACGACTATTTTACTGCAGACGGGGTGAATAGCGCTGAGAAAAGTTTGAAAGCTTTTAGTCCGCAACTGGGAATTTCTTATGCCTTATCGTCAACGTTTGCCTTCTTTTTTAATCATGCAAAAAGTTATGAGACGCCTAGTTTGAGTGAACTTTCTGCCGACCCAGACGGAGGGGGAGGTTTCAACGAGGGTTTAGGAATTCAAGAAGCGATCAATCGTGAGTTTGGCTTAAATTTTAAAAGCAATCGCACACGTGCATCTTTGGTTTATTTTAATATCACCACAAAAAATGATCTTGTCCCCTATCGACTAGCTTCCTTTCAAGGGAGAACTTTTTATCGCAACGCAGGCAGCACACTACGTCGAGGTTGGGAGCTTTTTGTCTCCCACCAACTGCATGCTAAATGGAACACCCAATTGACATGGAACAGCGGTGAATTTACCTATTCCGACTATGAGAATAACGGGACGCGCTTTGACGGAAATCGTTTACCGGGCTTACCAAACAACTTTGGACAATGGAATTTAAACTTTATGCCTAAAAAAGATTGGCAAGTTCGCTATGCAAGAACCTACCGCGGGGAGATTTTCGCCGATGATGGAAATGCTACTTCCATAGCCGCTTTTTGGCGAGATGATCTACAATTAAAACTTCCCGTGAAACAGCAGCTTGGGTTAGTATTGGGAGCAAACAATATTTTCAATGTGCACTACAGCGACAATATTCGCATCAACGCTTTTGGTGGACGGTTCTATGAGGCCGCACCGGGACGAGAAGTTTATGCACGACTACACTACCATTTTTAAAGGCGAATCACTTTAAAATCGGTTCTTCGGTTTTGTTGGTGTTCTTCTTCACTTACGCCTATACAGGGACTTTCTGCCACCCAGGAAGGAATGCCTAAAGCATCTAATGCTTCTTTCACCGTAGAGAGTGATCCAATTAAATCGGACTGCGCTACAATAACACGCTTCACCCCATTGACTTGAACGGTTGAAGAGGTATATCCTTGTGCTTCTAGCTTGTTTTGCATGGCAATTACATTAGCAGGATTAGCATAGGACCCAACGATTAGCTGGTAATCTTTAAGGGAAGCATCGAGACTATCTTGCTCACCATAGCCTTTGCCGTAAATGCGTTCAGGCTTATCAATTCGTGCTCTAACATAGTCGATGATGGATTTTGTACGACGTTCGGAAAGGGCAAGATTATACTCCGCACTAGCACGACAATCGGTATATGAACTCACCTCAATTTCTAGAGTGGGGTATTTTTTCATCATCTCAACCACCTTTTCGACACGATCGATATATTCCTCCAAAATATTGCTTTTGTCTAGGTTGTAATAAATGGACGCAAAAGCCGAGGAAAGTTCCTTGGTTAAATCAGCCTCGTCTACTTCCGCTCGATCGAGATAGACCCAAACCTCATCAGAAATCCCTTTTACAGTCTTGACTTTGTAAGCAAAAGAATCTTTAACCGCCAAAGGTTGGGTGCTCTTATACAAGAACGATCCGTTGGAATGAAAACGAACGACGCCATTTCGAGAGGGTTTTGTTTGCACCGCTTCTTTCGCTAATAA
Source organism: Candidatus Arcticimaribacter sp. (assembly GCA_011526275.1). GTDB lineage: Bacteria > Bacteroidota > Bacteroidia > Flavobacteriales > Flavobacteriaceae > Arcticimaribacter. Next base: position 2,812 of record WTJP01000019.1, read on the forward strand.
ACGTTGTAGGGGATCTTTTTCATTCAAGGCTTGAATGTCGTTTTTCAGTATCCCATTGTTGGCTACAATTAAAGTATCTGAAGGGACGTAAACATAACGGTCCTCTATCCCGTTGATTTCTGGTGTAAAGGGAAAAGCGTACATATCGTCGGCACCTTGCCCTCCTGTTCTATCGGAAGCAAAATAAGCAATAGACAACTGTTCATTTAAGCCAAAAGAAAAATCGTCTTTAGGGGTATTGATGTCTTTCCCCAACACAAAAGCTTCCCAACGCAGTTCAATTTTGTGTTCTGCAAAGAAGATATCGAGCTGCCCGATGCCCTCCCTCCCGTTGGAGGAAAAGAACAACTGTGTGTCGCTGTAGGCAAAAGGGAAAACCTCGTCTCCTGCTGTATTGATGTCGGGACCTAAATTAACTGGTTCAGAATATTGGCCATTTTTTATGGTGACATAGTACAAGTCCATTCCTCCAAATCCACCGGGTCGATCACTTGCAAAAAAGAGGCGTTCCCCACTTGGGGAAATACTGGGATGTAAAGTAGAACTTCCTTCTAGATTAAAAGGTAAAGCAATAGCGATTCGGTTTTGATTGATCTCACTTTTTTTAATGACATAGCTATTCAATTGCACCGTCTTTTCTTTATCATAACGCTGGGCACTGCGCGAAAAATAAAATAAATCGGTTGCTTGGTGGTAACTCCCCGGACCCTCTTGAAAAAAGGAATTGACCGAACTGGGTACTCCCTCAACACTGCTTAGTTCCATTGCCTTTGGATCGAAATCCCCTTGATAAAAATTATAGATGGGATAATCTGTTTTAAGTCGCTTTAAAGCTTTAGACTGCCCTTTGGTTTTTTCTTGATCGCTTAGAAAAAAGACTTCGGGCTTATCCTCTTCCGATAAAAAAATAAGTCCAAACTCATTGTTTGGGGTGTTGCCCCCTACTGAAGTAATCGTGTAAGGGCTTGTACCAAACCGCTTCTTGAACAACAAACTGTCATTCTCCACCAAAGAAGGGGTGAGCCAAGGTAACTTGTAGGCTTTGGTTCTGTATTCCTCGGCCAATCGGTTTTGCCCCACCAACAAATTGGAGTAGCGGTAATAGTCGGCTACCCTAGCTTGATTTGAATTGGCAACAGGCGTATACTGCTTCTCGGCTTCCACTTTTTTATTTCTATACAAATAAGCTAAAGCAAAATTGCGTTGTTGTTCCAGCGTGAGTTCCCCTTGGTGTTTTTCAAAAGCTGAAATAGCAGCTGGGTACATTTTATTGATGAAATAATAATCCCCCCAAGTATCTGTTGGACTTGCCGTTGTACTTTGTGCAAAGGACTTGCTTAAGGCAAGGAGAAAAAGCAAAAAATAATTGACTGACTGTTTCATGCTTAAAAGAATCTAGGTGAACGTAAATAGCCTTGTGTTTTTGGACTTAAATCTAAGCGTAAAAACACCTCGTGGGTAGTCGCATTGAGACCATTGTTGATGACAGATGAAGGAAAACCATAGGAATACCCCAAAGAGAAAGTGCCTAAATTTATTCCCATCAATGCGCTAGCTCCCGTCCCCGAAAAAGATCGAAAAGTGTCTGCATTAAAGTTATTCCTGATTTGCCCTCCCAACCAAAAAGTTTCGGCAAATATTCCCAGCAAAGAGAAATCATAGCCCGCCACGCTTTTGGTTTGTTTTAATAATACACTAGGTTTCAACATAAAATTATCGCTAAAGGAAACTAACCCTCCAGTGATAAAATAAAAGTGTTGTTCTTGCGCATAATCTTCATGTGCGAGCATTTGCGGTACGGCTAAGCCTGCATAGAAATTTTGGGTGTAATAATAAAAGCCAAAACCTATGTTAGGGAGTAAGGCTTGCTCTTGATCAATTTGAAAGGCCGAATCGTTAGGAACCAAGGTATTGATCATGTCGGGATTGAGTGCAAAGTTGAGTGCTCCTGCTTTCAATCCAAGCGCCAGACGGTGATCTTTTCGATTTAAGCGCAAGTGATAGGCTAAATCAATAGCAAAGGAAGTAGTCCCCACGGGACCAATTTTGTCATTGAGCACGCTTAAACCAAAACCTATATTCTTCGCAGAAACTGGGCCGCTAAAAGAAAGGGTTTGCGTTAGAGGTGCGCCTTCAATACCTGTCCATTGCGAACGTAAAACAGAAGTAAAGTTAGTTACTCCTCTCGAACCAACATAGGCGGGATTAACCGCTTGATGATTGTACATATAGTGACTAAAACTCGACTCTTGTTGCGCATTTCCCCAAAGGAAAAACAAAAACGCGATAAAAAAGTATCCCAATTTCTGCATTAGTTCCTTCTTTTAATGTAAATAAACCCAGTTAGTGGAGGTGTGCCATCCATCCAAGTTAAAACATAGAAGTAGGTACCATCGGGCAGGTTATTATCTCGTCCGATAAACGACTGCACGTTTGAGGTACCCGTCCAATCGTTTTGGTAGTTGGTCGTTTCATAAACTTTAGTTTCCCAGCGATTGTAAACACTAAGTTGGTAGGCGCTACCACCATCTAACCCTTGGATTTCCCAACGGTCATTTACCCCATCCCCGTCAGGAGAGAAGGCATTGGGAATGATTACTTCAGCTGGTCCAATAGTAGCCACTTGAGAAATCAACGGAGCCTGACAAATATTTACAGAAGAAAAAACAACCAAACGAATTTCTTGCCCGCCATAATCCGCCGTGGCATTGGTTAATCGCAAGCGATTCGTTTGACTCCCCTCTACAATTAAACTGTTCTGTAAATCTTCCCAATTGGGTAAAGCTGTAGTACCGCGATTAATCTGCCATTGATACAATGCAAAAGTAGGACTAGACACCTCCCCTGACAATTCAATATCGTTTGTAAAAGGAATGGTTGAAACGGGTTGTGTTACCCAAACTAAATTGGGTGTATATTCTTGAAAGTCGTAACTAGAATTTTGATCACGATCGCTGGGGATAACATAACCGCCATGACCTGTTACACGTCCTTGGGCATCAACGGTAATTGGACTTTGGCCAAGTAAACCGTCAAGATCATCATCTGTAAAACCAGCTTCTAACACATCTAAACAGCCATCATTATCGGCATCTAAATCTAAATGATCGGGAATCCCATCTAGGTCCGTATCGACAAATCCCTCATCGCTGTCTAAAATACCATCGTTATCATCGTCTAAATCTAGGGTGTTGGGTACTTGGTCGTTATCGCAATCACCTAAATCTAATCGAGCTAATGTTATACTTTGGAATAAATAACTACATGGATCATCTGGGTCGGTAGCATCTTGAATTTCTTGTTGATTTTCTACTCCATCCCCATCGCGATCGTCATCACAAACATCGCCTAAACCATCTTGATCAAAGTCCTCTTGGTTAGGGTTAAAGGTAAAGGGGCAGTTGTCCAAAGCGTCAAATATCCCATCGTTATCACTGTCGGAATCGTTATCAAGGTTTAAGATTAAGACTGAAGATTGATCGAGTAGGCAATAAAAGGAATCACAATTGGTCGGATCAATTGAAAGGCGAATAACCGAAAGAATATCTCCATCTATCAAATTATCATCTAGGCCAGTTACTCCTATGGTTTGGGGAAATTTCCAATTGCTTGGTCCAAATACCAAACTTTGACGATCGATTTGAATTTCGGTCGAATCATCTACTGTTAATAAGAGGGTAGTTGTAGTTAAAATGGAGGTCTGCAAGGCGACAGTAAAGGTCGTTGTACTTCCATTTTCTGAAACCACTTGTGGCTGAGTGAGCATTAATCCAGCAGCATCATCGTCTAAATTATAGAGCACTACGTCGGCTACGCTCGCTGCAGATAAATTAGCATAAACGGGATCTGCACTATTAGGACTTCCTGTAATGACTTGTACCATTTGTGTCCCATCAATAAGATTATCGTCAACGCCTGTAAGGGTGACTTGATTGAGCGAAGGTTGATTCCAATCTGCATTTTGTATGAGTACGGAAGTGGCGTTCACTGTCATCTCATCTACAGCTGCACCTAAAGAAAGTGGAATACTCACATTTGCTCCAGCAGCAGGTTGAGAAAGCAATTCAAACATCAGAGTTACTGTATTCCCTGCTTCGTTTGTTTTAAAATTATTATCGACCAGTGTAATCAAAACACCAGGGGCGTCGTCGTCTTGATTCATCACCACAAAATGGGGTGCATTAGCATTGGTAATCGCCCCGAAGTGAACATCGGTTGAACTTATATTCTCAGTCACTATGGTAACTGTTTGTGTTCCATCAGATAAAGGCGGACTATCATTAACACCATTCACCGTAATCAACTGAGGTATATTCCAATTGACAGGGGTAAAGGTCACCTGACTTAGTGTTGGCACAGCTTCAGTTGGAACTAAGGAGCGAAGATCAATCTGAACATCGGCTGTTGGAATGGCGGTAAGTCGTAAATAAAAACTAGCTGAGTCTCCAGTCTCACTGGAGAGATTATCCACAGGAATTAGCGTAATACTGGCAACGTCATTGTCGGCATTTGTAACTGAAATCGTTTGACTTGCTACCCCCAGGAAACCAGGATTCGATGCAGGATTAATGGCTGCTGTGATACTGACCAATTGACTTCCATCAATAAAATATTCGTCGACACTTTGAAGGCCCACCGTTTGTGGGACGTTCCAATTGGAAAAAGTGAAGGTTTTTGTCGAGGGGTTAACCAAGTTTATTTCCCCAATATCACTTGAAGTAAAGTCTACACCTACATCGGTTAAAGGTTGAACATCTAAAACAACCGTAAAACTCGCCGTAGCAGAAGACCCTTCCATTAAACTCCCTGTTACAGGAGTTATACTAAATCCTGGCAAGTCGTTGTCTAAGGTGTTGACCGTAATTGTTTGCGTGTTAAGCGCAGAGAAAGCGGGACTTAACGAGAAAGGACTCACACTAACGGTAATGGAGCTGGTCACTGTTCCGTCTAATGTAATATCGTCCACACTAGTTAAGGAAACCGTTTGTGAGATATTCCAATTAGCAGCTGTAAAAACCAAAACTGCCGTAGTGGTGTTGACTTGAGATTCTGTTGCGTCTAAAGTCGCTATGTCTAGAATAACAAATTCCCCAGGATTGGGCTCTGCATCTAAAACCACGGTAAAGCTCACCGTTGCTGTATCTCCTTCTAATAAATCTCCCCCTTGTAATGGGCTAAGCGTAAAGCCAGCAACCTCATTATCGTTGTTCGGAACAATTAAAGTTTGTGATCCCACAGAGGTAAACAAAGCAGCTGAAGAAGGGTCTATGGTAAAGGTTAAGGTGCTATTAATTGTGCCATCGATAATAAAATCATCTAAGGAAGAAAGCGTAATGGTTTGTGTGGCATTCCAATTGGTATTGGTAAATGTCAAACTGACTTGGGTAGAACTCACCTCATCGGTAGGACTCAATACTAGGTTAATGATTACGTCACTTGAGGGCTGGGCATCTAAAACCAATGTAAAACTTGCGGTTTGAGTTGATGCTTCTGTCAAGGTTCCTGTGAGTGCCGATAAGGTAAAGCCAGGTGTATCGTTATCGAGGTGATTTAAGCTAACGGTTTGGGTGGCTAGACTTGTAAAAGCCGGATCGGATGTTGAATTGATACTAGCCGTGATGGAAACCACCTGTGTGCCATCGACCAATAATTCATCTACAGAAGTGAGGGTCACCGTTTGTGCTGTATTCCAATTGGAGGGAGTAAACGTAAGACTCGTCACACCCAAAGTAACCTCGGTTGTGTCTAAACTTTGCACATCGACAATGACGTTGGTTAAAGGAGCTGCGGTTAGCACTACAGAAACGGTAGCTGTTTGTACATTTCCTTCGGTCAAAGAACCAGAAACCGTCCCAAGACTAAAGCCTGCAATTTCATCGTCTAAAATTTGAATGACGTAATTCACTGGGGTAATGGAATAGCAGTCGTCAGAATTTGCAGCATCGAGTTCAATACGAAAGGTTTCATAGTGATCTCCGTCGGCAATGGAATCGTCCACGGTGGTAATCGTTCCCGTTTGTGCTACATTCCAATTGGAAGGGGTAAAAGTCATAGAAGCGGGAAAAACAGTCATTTGAGTCAAATCGGTTGACCTGAGATCATAGACCACATTTCCTGTGGGTTGGTCATCTAGGACAATAGAAAAAGTACTGGTATCGCTTCCTTCATTGAGTATTGCAAGGGTATTGGTAGAAGTAAAACCTCCATACACCAAATCAACCACCACTTCTAATCGGTTTTCACTTTGACGATACGACAGAGCTGTAGGGTCAGATAAATTCGCTGCCTCGGCATAATAGGTTGCTCCATCGACTAATACAGTTGTCCCATTGATGAAATTTCCTCCTGAAGCCGCATCAAACCAAACTAGATTAAAAGGATTACTACTTACATCTGTTCTTGGGTTAACACCATCTGGTCTTGAAACGGAAATGGCCAAATCATTTAAGGTTGGTGTTGAAGCTGCACAAATTGTTTGTGTTGATACTCCCGATACTTCATTGATAGCAGTTGGTCTTAAAATCTCGTCTGCCATACAAATAGAACTGTTGTCAAAACGAACGCTATGCCGATTCTTTTTCCCTCCAGTTGATGCAGTAAAGCCCCAGTAGGCTATATTCGCTCCAATAACACTCACTAAATTAATCACCTTTGAATCCGCATAAACGGTTCCATCAGAATGGGTAAATACATAAGATAGGGTAGTTGTAGTTGGAGACCATTGAATTCTAAAGTCGTGCCATTGGTCATTTTCAACATCAATTATCTCAACAACGTCAGCAGACCCCTCTTGATTAGCACCTGTGTCACCATCTTCAACAAAACCAATATGGTCATTCCCACTGTCAGGATCAGGACCGTTTTCATAGGTGTCTATTTCAATAGCATAAGACGGATCAATTGGAGAGCCACCCCCATAACCTAATCCGCCCCCTGTAGAACCTTGACCTGTATCTAAATTCTGCAATACAAAAGCCAATCCATCTGCTCCTTGACCATTTTTATCGCCCAAATAAACCTCAACATCAATGGTAAACTCTACCCTTAAATCTAATTTTCGCTGATACCAAATTGAACCTGAACGCGCTCCATTGTCTGATGTGACTCTATATTCCCCTCCGGAGATATAAGAAGAATCATTGTTGTCAATAAACTCAGATACAGTGAAATTTCTTGTATCACAAGATTCAGGGTCATCGTCTTGATTTCGCACTTGCCGAATTTGATTCGCTAGCGGGTCAAATAGATCATTGGAGTTAGGGTCGTCGATGCTAAAAGTTAAATCAATTAATTTATCTCCATCGCGAACCGATTCATCCACCCCAGTAATCACGACAGTTTGGGTAGTATTCCAATTAGAAGCTGTAAAAACAAGCGTGGTCGTAGAGAGACTCACCTCAGCAGTGTTCGGGTTATTGATTAGTAGGGTTACATTCGAGGCTGGTTTTCGATCCAAGATTACATCAATCGAGGCGGTCACTGTCCCCGATTCGTTGACTGTAATTAAACTCATAGGAGTAACGCTATAACCCGCGTCCTTGGGGTCGATATAATTCGCTATACCATCGCTGTCCTCATCTCCTAATAATTCGACACTGTCGTTAAACCCGTCATCATCTGCATCTAGGTCAAGATAGTTGGGGGTGCCATCTCCGTCGGTATCTGTTACTGTTTCTGTAGCATCGTTAATGCTGTCGCCATCCGAATCTAAATCCAAATAATTGGGCGTACTGTCGCCATCAGTATCTGCATTGGTCTCAACGGAGGTCAAGATGCCGTCGCCATCATCATCATTGTCCAAAAAGTTGAGAATACCATCGCCGTCAGTATCGGCCGTTCCCCCCTCTGTTGCGTCAAGGATTCCGTCTCCGTCACTGTCTAGATCTAGACTATTTTTTGTTCCATCGCCATCGGTATCAAGCGAACAAGCATTGGATGGTCGATCAAAAGAAACCGCATCAATCAAATTCCCTGAAGAACCAGCATCTGGGGTGTTAAAAAAGAAGGTCGTAGAAGTTTGACCGGCTGGTACTAGATAGACTCCAGAATAGAATTTCCACTGGCCATTCGTCGCATCTTCTTGATGCAAAATGGTTGAAGAGCTTAATGAGGTTCCAGCTTGAACCCATAGCGTCTCGGTATTAGAATTCCGCCCTTGATGTGCTACCGACCAAATGACATAGGTTCCAGGCACAGTAGCTAATTCTTGGTACAACGCACCGTTACTTGTAGCATTTATTTCTGCAAAATTCATCCCTCTAAAGGCATCTCGACCATTAAAATTATTCCCCCATATTTCAATAACATTTCCAGCGTCAGTCGTTTCCCAGCCATCAACACTACTAGCTTGAATGGACTGATAGGTGTTGGTCGCTACATTGCTTTCGAAACTACCATTTTCTACTCCACCGTTGGGATAACCACATTCTACACTATCGAGAATACCATCATTATCGTCATCTGGATCAAAATGGTCGGCTATACCATCGCCGTCAATATCTTCAAATACATAGGGATCGGTTCCCACCGTAATTTCGTCTTGGTCATCTAGCCCATCGTTGTCCGAGTCGGTATCCAAATGATCTGGTATACCATCGTTGTCGCTATCGCGAGCTTGTTCAACCCGTATATTGTCCATGTATTCATCCACCGAAAAACCAAAGGCTGCAGACGCTAACCAAGAATAATCGCTTACAGGACCAAGATCAATATCTTCATCTTCTATCGCGGCACCCAGTTGCCCACTCGCGTACTTTGCCACACTATTGTGCGCCATTAAACTCCATACATTTGAGGTATTATTGGCTTTAAAGAAACTGGTTTCTTGACGAAACCAACCTGCCGT
>WTJP01000087.1:0-1855 GCA_011526275.1 Candidatus Arcticimaribacter sp.
CCCCTGAAAAAATAGCCCATTGGAGTTATACCGCCGAAGTTTTGGAATTTAACGAGCCCGGGGGATTGATGGACCAATACACCATAGCCCTGGGTGGATTACTATATATTGATACCCGCTCAGGAAACTACCAACGTTTAGAGGCTGTTTGGGACAGTATTGTAGTCGTTGATTCTGGCATAGAAAAAAACACTCTTCACATGCTCGCAACAGCAAAAAAAAGCGCATTGGAGGCACTGGCTTTGGTGAAAGAAAAACAGCCCGATTTTCAACTGGAAAAAGCCACCTCAACCGATTATGAGCAAACAGTGAACGAACTTCCCAAACAGCTACAGCCCTATTGGTATGCTGCCCTCCACAACCACCACATCACCCAGAAAGCTTTGGCCGAGTTGAAGTCGCCTACCACCGATTTATCTCGCATTGCCCATTGGATGAATGCGCACCAACGCATTCTTCAGAACGATATAAAAAACACCCCAGAAGCGATGATTGACCTAATGCAATTGGCACTTGAGCAAGGCGCAAAAGGCATGAAGATTGTCGGCTCTGGTGGCGGTGGCTGCTTCGTGGTTTTGACGACAAAAGACAAAGAACAACAGCTGATCAATGCCCTAAAAAGAGCAGGGGTAAAAGATGCTTTTCCCGTCAACATTACATCTCCTTCGCATGCTTAAACCCAAACAACTGGTCATTATGGCTGGGGGAGCTTCCTCCCGCATGAAAAAGAGCTTATCACAGGTAGCCCTTAAAGAGGAAACCAAAACGATAGCGCAACACAGTCATAAATCGCTCATCCCTTTAGGGGAAAAGAATCGTCCCTTATTGTACTACCATTTCCGCATGGCTCAACAAGCGAAAGTGAACGAAATCTTCATCATTACCCCAGAAGAAAACGAAGATTTCTCCTCCTTTATTTCCAGTCCGCTGGTTCAAAAAGAGTTTAAGGATATGGTCTTCCATCTCATCCCGCAAAGCATTCCCATGGGGCGAGAAAAACCACTTGGGACTGCCGATGCGGTCTTGCAAGCCATGACGAAACACCCTGCTCTAAATCAGGGAACTTTTGTTGTACTAAACGGCGATAATATTTACAGTAAAGCGGCCCTAGCAGCTTTGTATTCCCTCCCCGAAAAGCAACAAGCCTTGATTGGTTATGCGCGCGACGGACTTCGTTTTACCGAGGAGCGAATTCAGAAGTTTGCTGTACTCGATTACAATGCAGAACACCAACTCACGCAGTTGATTGAAAAACCAAACGCAGCAGCAGTAGAGCATGTTCAACACACCCACGGGCAATTACGGGTTAGCATGAATATCTTTAAACTACATGGTCCTAGTATTCGGCATTATTTAGAAAAATGTCCACTCCACCCCATAAGACAAGAAAAGGAACTGCCAGTGGCTATTCAAGCCTGCGCCCAAGAAAACCCCACCGCTTTTTTGGTTTTGCCACGTAATGAACACGTCCCCGATTTAACCTCGGCAGAAGACATAAAAGCACTCGAAACAGAGGGGTTTTAATTTTTTCCTGTTGAAAAATTAAGGGGCATCTTTTCCAGCAACTGGAAAGAAAGCTTACCTTACAGTATATCAACCCTAAAAGTATATTCAATGATACGACGGAAATTTCTACAATCGGCCAGCCTTGGTACTGCCGCTCTGGCTAGTTTGGGCTTCAAAGACCTTCGCTTGGCTCCCCCGCGAGAAGCAAAGGCGAAATACATGGGTGGATTTAGCGCAGCTGCAAAAGAGCACCTGCGTGCCGCATTTATAGGTTTAGGCTACCGCGGGAACGATCATTTGCGGAATTTTGCTTCCCTGCCGGGAACTACTGTCGTTGGCTTGTGCGACC
>WTJP01000087.1:1955-11533 GCA_011526275.1 Candidatus Arcticimaribacter sp.
CATTTGCGGAATTTTGCTTCCCTGCCGGGAACTACTGTCGTTGGCTTGTGCGACCTCTATCAAGATCATGTAGAAGAGAAATTAAGCACTTTGCAAAATCTACGTCCCGAACTCAACAAAGAGGATGTAAAAACCTATTGGGGAGATGAAGACGCATGGAGAAGTATGTTAGATGAGGTGCAGCCCGACCTGGTCTTTATCTCGACCAACTGGGCCAATCACGCTCCCATGGCCATCGGCTGTATGGAAAAGGGCGCCCACGCTTTTGTGGAAGTCCCCTTGGCCACAAGTGTAAAAGATTTATGGGCCATTGTCGATACCTCAGAAAAAACACAACGCCATTGTATGATGATGGAGAACGTCAACTACGGTCGCGATGAGTTGTTGTTTTTAAACCTTTGCCGTCAAGGTTATATTGGCGAACTCTTGCATGCCGAAGCGGCCTATATTCACGAACTGCGTTGGCAAATGAAGGAAGAGGAACGAGGCACTGGCTCTTGGCGAACCTATCATTACGCCCACGGAAAAGGAAATTTATACCCCACCCACGGTTTAGGGCCTGTGGCGCAGTACATGAACCTTGCCCGTACAGAAGACACTTTTTCTAAGCTGGTTTCTTTCTCTAGTCCGGCCAAAGGCAGACAGCTTCACGCAAAAGAAAATTTTCCTCCCGACCACAAGTGGAATCAATTGGACTTTTTAAACGGCGACATCAATACCTCTTTGGTTAAAACTCAGCTGGGACGCAGTATCATGATTCAATGGGACGAAACCAGTCCACGACCCTATACCCGCCACAATCTCATTCAAGGGACCTTGGGAACTTTGGCCGGTTTCCCTACCCGAATAGCCAAAGAAGGCGGAGTGGAAGGCATTACCCAGGACCACCACCGTTGGGTGCAGGGCGAGAATCTGGCTGCCTTGTATGAAAAATTTGACCACCCCTTGTATAAAAAACTAAACTCCTCCACCAAAAACTCGGGTCACGGCGGCATGGATGGAATCATGATGTACCGCATCGTGCAATGCCTACAACAAGGCCTGCCTTTAGACCAAAATGTTTATGAAGGGGCACTTTGGAGTGCAGTTGGTCCTTTAAGTGCGGCATCTGTAGAAAGTGATGGAATGCCACAGGACTTCCCCGATTTTACCCGAGGGAATTGGAAAACGACCGCTCCCTTGGAGATTGTAAGTTAGCGAGAAGAATTGTTGAGTTCCCACTGCCAAGCTGAATGAACAGCCTCGTCTAAGGAGTATTTAGGCGACCAGTTGAGTTGTTGCAGTGCTTTGTCCACATTGGCATAAGCTGTCACGATATCGCCTTCCCGTCTTGGGCCAATGGAGTAGTTGAGGCTTTTTCCACTCACCCGTTCAAAACTGGCTATCACTTCCAAAACACTGTGTCCTTGACCTGTCCCCACATTAAACACTTCATATGCTGTCTTGCTTTTGTTTTCCTCCAAACGGTTGAAGGCCGCAACATGGGCACGAGCGAGATCTACCACATGGATATAGTCCCGCACGCAAGTTCCATCGGCGGTGGGATAGTCGTCCCCAAAAACGGTTAAAGGGGGAATTTTCCCCACTGCCGATTGGGTGATATAAGGCACTAAGTTTTCAGGTTGTCCTTTGGGGTTTTCCCCAATATAGCCACTAGCATGCGCGCCAATGGGATTGAAATAGCGCAAACTAATCGCCTTAAAGTTAGCGTGTGCACGGCTGTGTTCCTCCAGAATTTCTTCCCCTATTTTTTTGGTATTGCCATAAGGCGATTTCGGACGTTTTATTGGGCTGTTTTCCACGATGGGTAAAGCATCAGCATCGCCATAAACGGTACAAGAAGAGCTGAAGATAAACGGAATATTCGTAGGTATGCTTTGCAATAAGTTCAACAATCCACCTACATTATTTTGGTAATATTTTAATGGGTTTAAAGCGCTTTCCCCTACGGCTTTAGCAGCAGCGAAATGGATAACTCCTTCAAGCTGTGGATGCGCTTGAATTAATTCGTTAAGAGGAGGGGCCTCTTTTACATCCAATTGGACAAAGTTTATAGACTGTCCCGTAATTTTTTCAAGGCCCTCTAAGACTTGAAGGTTAGAGTTCGATAAATCATCGACTATCAAAACCTCTTTCCCTTGTGCAATGAGCTCCACCACAGTGTGGGATCCAATGTAGCCTAAGCCACCCGTAATTAAAATCATTCGCTATGCTTTAAGTCAGCAAATTCCCGTCCTCGTCCCAAACGGCGGTTTCGTTTCTTTTTTCTTGATCGACACATTTGGCGATCCACTCGGGGTCATAGGCCAAGCCCATGTCATCGAGTACTTCTTGGGGGACACCGTCCCAAACATGGGGTGTATTTCCGCGGTAATCCAGTTCTTTAATACCTACAGCCGAGGTGAAATAACCCGTTAAAACAAGATTGCGCAGCAATGAAAAGAACTGCACCTCTTGGGGTTGTTCCTCGACTCCCTCTAGAGGGTAGGCCATGGTGTCGAGCAGGCTTTTTTGTTCTTCCTCTGTACTTGCAATAAACGCTTTTCCAAAGCTTCGGTTGGCTTTGGCGTTTAAGGCCATTAAGCCACCGCGCATGGGCAATTGAAAAGGAGGATAATCAACCATCATAAATTCAATAAATGGCACGACCCCTGCTTCTGTAATATTTCCCGCTTCATTCGGGGGCAAGATCAAATTGGCAAGGCAATCGACCAATTGGCGTTCTTCTTCCGAAAAAAAAGAGGATTGCAACAAAGCACGATCGATAGCGGCTTCCTTGGCATTTCGCCCGTATTGGTAGTCCCATATTTTTTCTGTCACTTCGGCAGCGGGCTCTCCACAACTCTCGAGCAATAGACCCCCAGCGACCGTTCCCAATAAAATGGATTTTATACTTTCCCTTCTATCCATGACTAAATGTTTTGTTTTTTCAATTCTTGAATGATGTATTCAGCGCTGCGCCAAGCCAAGGCCAAAATGGTCCAAGTGGGATTTTTATCGGCTTGGGAAACAAAAGGCCCTGCATCTACGACAAAGACATTGTCTACATCGTGGAGTTGTTCAAACTCGTTGACCACCGATTTTTTTGGATCGCTTCCCATACGTGTAGTTCCTACTTCGTGGATAATTCTCCCCGGATTGTGTAGGCCGTAGTTGCGGTCGGCCCCGGGTTTATCGCCCAGTAGGATGCCTCCCATATTGGTCAAAATCTCTTCAAAGGTGTCGTGCATATGTTTGGCCTGCTTCTTTTCAAAATCCGACCATTTGTAATGGAAACGCAAGACAGGAATCCCAAACTCATCTACAGTGGTTGGGTCAATTTCACAGTAATTGTCTTTTCGGGCAATGGCTTCTCCGCGCCCAGAAATCCCCACCACAGCGCCGTAAAACTTTTTCACGTCTTCCCGTAAACTGTTTCCATAACCACCTACTTTCTCCCCTAAGAACTTGTTGAGACCGTTGGGGTCAAAACCTGTTCCGTAGCTGGGCATGCCCATACCGCCCCACTGTTCGAGGTGATAGCCTCGTGGGAAATCAAGGGTTTTATTGTCGAGCCACCAAGGAGAATAAACGTGCATGCCGCCCACTCCGTCTTCGTTGTAGCGCTTTCGGTTCATAAGGGCTGGCACAAAAGCCATGCGATCGGCACCGGTAGAATCGTGCAAGTATTTCCCCACCAAGTCACTGCTGTTCCCCAGTCCGTTAGGGTGCTGTGCGCTTTTAGAGTTTAAAAGAATACGCGCCGAACTACAGGCCGAAGCAGCGAGTACCACCACTTTTCCCTTTAGGGCATACTCCCGTCGATCTTCTTTATTGATGTAGGCCACGCCAGTAGCTTTCCCTTCTTCGTTGGTCAATACTTCTTTCACCATGGCATTGGTGTAAAGATCCACCTGGCCTTTTCCTTTTTGCGCGGGAAAAATCAAGCAAGAGCCCGAAGAGAAATCGGCATAAACCGAACACGAACGCGAACATTGATTGCAGTAAAAACACACCCCCCGTTCTTGGTTGATGCGCTTGGTCAAAACCGATAAGCGCGATGGAATCACGGTTACATTCGATTTCTTCGCCCCTTCGATATACAAAAGCTCGTGTAAACGGGGTTTAGGAGGGGGTAAAAAGAAACCGTCGGGTTCATTGGGGAGGTTTTCTTTACTCCCAAACACCCCGATTAACTTATCTACTTTGTCGTAATAGGGTTTGATGTCATCATAGCCAATGGGCCAGTTTTCGCCTAGACCGTCCCGGTCTTTTCCTTTAAAATCACGTGGACCAAAACGCAGGGAAATTCTTCCCCAGTGGTTGGTTCTTCCGCCCAACATGCGCGAGCGAAACCAGTCGAATTGTGTTCCATCGACCCGGTTGTAGGGTTCTCCTTCAATTTCCCAACCCCCATAAGCCATGTCGTATTCCCCAAAAACACGTTTGGTTCCTGCCCCTCGGCGGGGCGACTCATAGGGCCATTTTAATTGGGTTTGTTGTGCGGGGTCGGCAGGGTCAAAGAAAGGACCAGCCTCAACCACGGCAACGTTCAGTCCTTCATCGGCTAAAATTTTTGTGGCCATTCCACCCCCAGCACCAGAGCCAACGATAACCACATCATACACCGTTCTGTTTTCAATGATTTGCATGTCGAGCTTTTTTGAAATGTAGGCATTTTTTTCCAAGAAAAGTAATCCCAATGGCAAGGGAGACTTGGAAACAGGCAGAAATTAGGGCTTCTCTAGGGGTGTGGATTACCCCACTACTATGGTCGTCTCTTCGCTGGTAGCTTGGTTGAATTCATCAAAGAAGAAATCAACCCGACCCAAATACAAGCCGTAACAGCCCACTTGGTTGACCAACACATTTTTCTCAGCTGCATTTTTGACAATGGTGGGTTTTGGCAAGAAGGTGTGGGTGTGTCCACCAATAATTAGATCGATGTCTTTGGTGGCCTTGGCCAAGTTGAGGTCCGAAACTTTTTCGGGTGAACGTTTGTAAAAATAGCCCAAGTGCGAAAGGCAAATCACCAAATCGCAGTTTTGCTCCTGCTTTAACACACGACTCATGTCTTGCGCAATTTCAATAGGGTCTAGGTATTTGGTTTCCTTAAAATTCTTCTTGTTGACCAGTCCCTCCAACTCGATGCCCAAACCAAAAACTCCAATTTTTATCCCGTCTTTCACCAAGATTTTATAGGGCTTTACATGGGTGTCTAAAAGAGTATTTTTAAGGTCATAATTGGCTGAAACAAAATCGAATTTGGCGTGAGGCAGTTGCTTGTATAAACCTTCAACTCCATTGTCAAAGTCGTGATTACCAAGCGTAGCCACGTCATATTTTAAAGTGCTCATTAAACGGAATTCCAACTCCCCGCCGTAGTAGTTGAAATAGGGAGTCCCCTGAAAAATATCGCCAGCGTCCAACAACAAGGTGTTGGGGTTTTCCTTCCGAATTTGGTCAATTAGAGCGGCTCTTCGCGCGATTCCCCCTTTGTTGGCATTTCTGTAGTGATCGGGACCAAACGGGTCAATATGACTGTGGGTGTCGTTGGTGTGTAAAATGGTAATTTGACGCTGCTTTTTGGCGGTAAACGACGTCAATCCTCCACCCATCAAGGCAATGGGCGTAGCGGCACCTACTTTTTTGACAAAGGCTCTTCTTTTCATGGCTCTACAATTACACGTTGGTCTAAACTCGCTTCCAATCGATCGACTCGGGCAAAGTAATCGAGTATGGCGTCTCGTACTTTATAGTCCAAACCAATCAATTTTTCAGGTTTTTGAAAGAAAACCATTCCGTCACCTCCGTTCTGTAAATAGTCGTTGGTCAATACCCAATAGGATTGATTTTCATCAAAGGTTTTCCCTTGAATTTTTACGCGATAGTCTTCCCCCTTAATTTCGATTTGCACGTTTTTGGACAAGGGGTGTGGACGTTGTTTTTGAAGGAAGTAATCGAAAAGTGCTTTTACTTTTTCTCCCGACATTTTTACTGCGACCAAGTCGTTTTCAAAAGGCATAAGCGAAAAGGCGTTTTGAACGGTGACTTTTCCCTTAGAAATTGGAGCCCGCAAGCCTCCCGCATTCATAAACACAAAATCAATCGATTCCTTGGTTTTTTCTTCAAAAACAGGATTCCCCATTTCATAAGAAAGATCGGCCAGTAAATTCCCCAAGCTGCTTTGAAATTTCCCATCCTTTCCCGTCAAATCTCTAGGCGCTTCACACAAGACCTGCTTCATCTCTTTTTCTACCTCTTTTCGGTAGGGAGCCACCAGTTCGTCTATGCTGCTTTTACTGGGCAGCACAGTATCAATGGCGATACGTTTTCCCGTAATTTTTTTGAGTTGCCATTCAGAGGAACCACAACCTATCCATAACAGGACGTGCAGAAGGAGTACAATTCTTTTCACCTGATGAAAGTACGGGATTCTGCTATAAAATGCCAATGCATAAAATTATTTCACTTCATCCCCCCTTTTTTCTATCTTCCCATCTTGAAAAACCTTTCTTCATGCGATTAAGCCTATTCCGTTTCTTTGTTTGGATGCTCTTGGGGTTTGGCGTTAATGCATGGGCACAATCTCCGTTGGTTTTTGGATCAGTAAAGAAGCAATCGCTACAACAAAGCCATCAGTTCGAAGGCGAGGTTTTTTCAGAAAACGGGGAAGCCTTGGAAGGGATCAACCTCTTTTTCCCTGACCTGAACAAGGGCACAGCAACCGATCGACTGGGGCGTTTTTCCATTTCGCTACCTACAGGAGAACATCTTTTGCGCATTGAGGGTTTGGGTTTTCAGCCGCTGCAAATTCAATTGGGCTTGTATCGAGACGCTCAACACCGCTTCGTATTGACCGAGCAAACCGAAGAACTTGACGAGGTAGTGGTACGCAATCAAGAAAACCAGAATGTGGAGAGCGAAATGCTAGGAAAAAGCAGTCTCTCGCTCATGGAAACCAAAAACATCCCCTTGGTTTTGGGGGAACAGAATATCCTCAAAGCGGCGACCATATTACCCGGGATTTCCTCTGCAGGGGAAGCAGCAACAGGCTTTAATGTGCGAGGAGGAAAGGCCGACCAAAACTTGATGTTGCTCAACGAAGCCATTGTCATTAACCCCAACCATTTCTTTGGAATTTTTCAAGCCTTAAACCCATTTGCGGTCAATCGACTCAATGTCTATAAAGGCAATATTCCCATTCAATACGAGGGGCGAACCTCTTCAGTTTTTGAGCTATCGACCAAATCGCCCAACCGAGAAAAATTCCAAGCAGAACTTTCTGTAGGGCCCATTACGGCCAATGCTTTGGTCGAAACTCCCGTGGTAAAAAACAGGTCTGGCTTGATGCTGGGAGCACGTTCGGCGCATTCCGATTGGGTGCTGCGGTCGCTCGACGACCCCAAGTTGAACAAAAGTTCGGCGCGTTTTCACGATTTGGTTTTGGTCTATGAAGATCGCCTTAGTGAAAAAGACAAAGTGCTGGCTACCGCCTATCACAGTGAAGATCAATTTAGCATTACTTCCGACTCACTTTACCACTACACCAATACCGTTGCTGCCATCAACTGGAAGCACCAATTCAACGAGCGAAACGGCGCTAGTTTGGTGTTGAGCCACAGCGATTATGCATTTTCCATTCAGTACGACGGCGGTGTGAGCAATAACTTCAAAAGTGCTTTTGCATTGCAAATCGATGCCGCCCGACTCAAGTTCAACAGTAAACTAGGTGAAAAACATCAACTCACCTATGGGAGTAACCTAATGCGTTACAACATAGATCCGGGAGCACTGCGTCCTTTGGGTTCCAATAGCCTCATTCGAGAAGAAGAACTGCAAAGGGAAACGGCGCTAGAAGGAAGTCTCTACATTGCCGATAGGATAGAAGTCAGCGATAATTTTGTCTTAAATGTGGGCGCACAATTCGCGCTCTACGCTGCTTTGGGCCCAGCCATTCAACGCAATTATTTACCCGACTCCCCCAAGAGCGATTTAAGTGTAACCGATATAGTGACCTACCCCGCCAACACCCTATATGCGCAAAAAGTCTTTCCCAACTACCGTCTCTCGGGGCGCTACAAATTCAGCGCGAATACTTCGGTTAAATTTGCGGCAATCAGCATTTATCAGTTCATTCACAGCTTGAGTAACAACACCACTGCCTCGCCCATCGATACTTGGCGGATATCCTCTAATCACCTTCGTCCGCAAGCTTCACAGCAACTCTCTTTGGGGGTTTTCCATGACCAACTCCAACTGGGATTGGAAATATCTTTGGAAGGTTTTTACAAGCGCCAAGAGAATTTGGTGGATTTTAAAACTGGGGCGCAACTCTTTATGAACGAGTTCATCGAAACCGATGTTTTGCAAGGAGAAGGAAAGGCCTATGGAGTGGAGTTTTTGTTGCGGAAAAAGCAAGGGCGTCATACTGGCTGGTTGGGATATACTTATGCCCGTTCGTTTATTCAGCTCGACAGTCCTTTTCCCACAGAACGGGTGAACAATGGCGCGTTTTTCCCGACCAATTACGACAAACCCCACGACCTGAGTATCGCGTGGAATTACCAAATGGGAAAACGCCTGAGTTTGTCCACCAACGTCTTGTATCAAACCGGTCGCCCCATTACGCTCCCTGCAGGGAATTACGCTTTCGACGGGGGAGAATATGTGCTGTTTAGCAATCGAAACGCCTACCGTATTCCCGACTATTATCGTGTGGATGCTAGTTTAAATTACGATTACAAAAAGAAAAGCAGCCAACGCATTGGCTTTGCTTGGAGCATTTCGGTCTATAATATCTTTGGGCGAAACAATCCTTTTTCGGTCTTTTTTGTGGCTGAAGACGGGGAGATCAAGGGCCGACAAAGTTCCATCTTTAACGTGCCCATTCCTTCTTTAAATTTACAGCTGAAAATCTAACCCATGTTGCGCTTAAACCACATTGTCGGCTTTGTTTTACTTGTGTTGAGCTTGTGTATTTTTGTGGCTTGTACCGAGCCTTACGCCTTTGAAAACGAAAGCTACGAAGACATTTTAGTGGTCGATGGAATGCTCACCAACCAAGTCAAAAAACACCAACTACACTTAGGCCGTTCTTATGCTTTTGGGGAACAGTCTGCTCCCGAAAAAGGAGCGCAAGTTCGCGTTGTTGACCAAGACGGCAATGCGGTACCCTATCGCGAAAAGGAGGATTTTATTTATGAAGCTACCCAAGCTTTTGGCGCAGTAGCAGGGAAGGAATACCATGTGGAAATTACCACCGCCAGTGGGAAAAATTACCGTTCGCGTCCCATGACACTCCCAGCGGAAGCCAATATAGAAAACATCACAGCCACAGCAGCTACAAATGATTTTGATCAAGCGGGAATTCGCATCGCCATCGACGCCCAAAGCGAAAGCAACGCTGCGCGTTTGTATCGCCTTGAATATGAAGAAACCTATAAAGTAGTAGCGCCCCATTGGACACCCTATGACGCTGTAGTGGTTTTTGAAGGCTATTCGACCTTTGAAACGGCGGTTATTCGTCGGGAGACTGAAGAGCGGGTGTGTTATGCCCTCAACACCTCCAATGAAATTACACTGCGTTCTACGGCCAA
>WTJP01000056.1 GCA_011526275.1 Candidatus Arcticimaribacter sp.
CATCGTTTTTGAGTTGTGCAAGCGTGGGCTGAATTTCCCGTGTCGTATCGCGATAACCCCCATAGGAAATAGCAGGGTAGTCAGGATTCCCTAAAATTACGGCTGCGGTTACTTCTTTCTTTTTCTCTTTCTTGGGTTCATCGCAGGCACAAAAAGCACCAACGAGGGCGAAAAAAAGAATCAGTTTAAAGGTTAATCGCAGCTTCATAGTAGGTTACAGTTTTATATCCACTTCGATCTTCTCTATGCGATTTCCACGATCGAATAGCGCTTGTGTGCTTGTTGCGTCTAGACTTAAGCCATCAAAGTGTTTTTGCGTACCATCGGTATAACACACTGTGATTTTATTCGCTTCTGCTTTTCGGTAAACCACTGCAACTTGACAGTAGGTAAAAGCAAGACTGTTTGCCTCAACGGTTAAGCTGCGCTCTTCCCCATTCACATTGTAATAATCGAATGGCTGTGCTGTTTGAAGGAATTCATCGGTTTTTAATAAAGCGGGATCAATGGATAAAGCTCCTGCTTTAATACGTAGTCCTAGTTCCCCAAAACGACTGATGATATCTTCTTTAACCTGCCCTGTCATTCCCGGTTGCTGTGCTCCCTTTCCAGCCGGAGTGTGCGAGTAGGGGTCGCTTGGGAAAGCGCCATAATCCACTGGAGATTTGTGTGCCCCAATTCCTTCTACTATGGCATAGTAGTGTTGTTTTAATCGCGCTATGATGGCTTCATCGGCATTGGTTTCAATGGCATCGACCACCACTTCATAGGCGGCTAAAGCCAATTTAGACACCATGTGCCAGTAAATGGATCCTAATCCTTCATAACCATAGAATGTGCCAGATCGCCCAGTAAAGGCTTTATGGTTAAAAACGGCTTCGAAGCTTGCGAGTAAATGTTCCCGATCTTGGGCAACAAGCGCACTATAATTTTCGGGTAAAGCTTCTAATGCTGCCTTGAGGTCGTCGGCATTTTTGAAGTTTCCATTGAAGTGATAATCTCCTTTAATGTCTTGTGAAAGAATCTGGAAATTCCCCTCATTTAAGAGGTTTTGACATAAGGCAGAAGCATTGACCGCCGCTGCGGGAATGGTGTTGCGGTTAATGAATAAAGGAAGGGTTTTGTTGGGGTATAAAATATAGCTTTGTTGATCTTCGCGATACAGTTTACTTTCACGTAAGGCATCGAGTACCGCTAGGTTTTCTTCTGGATTTAAGTATTGCGCACTTAAAACAGCCACTTGCCCTTCCAACATTTCAGCGAGATAGTCAACGCTGACTTCATTCTCATCAATCGAAATCAAATTATAGGCGTGATAAAGCCCGTCTTCTTTTTTGTTTTTTTGGATGGCGTCTTCCAAAAATTGCTGTGCTGTAGAGAGAAAATCCTGGAGTTGCTCGTGGGTAATTTCTCCTTTTTCTCCTGAAAAACCATGGGTGTAGATTTGCTCGCGGTAGTTGGTAGCGACTTGGCCAAGGGCATCCATAACGGTTTTTCTATCGCGATTGGAAATGGGTTGTCCAACGAGCTTGGCATGTGATGCAAAGGTGGTTTTAATTCCCTCAAAGAAAGGCAACATTTCAACGGATAAGGCATAGCTCGTTGTGGTTGCTTCTTTTAAGTTTTCTTGGAAGAAGGCCAAAAAGCGTCGTAAATAATAGAGGGTTACCATCGACACTCCGTTTCCAACGAGTGCATTATTCGCATCGTTCCATTCGGGGCGTTGGGTGTTTAGCCAAATACCTGCTTCAGGCACAAAGTTGGAAAGTTTGGCCATCACGGTAGCCAACATTTTTTCGATAAAATTGACTTTATACACATCGCCTGTTGGGGTGCTGAGTAAGGCACCATCGGCTCCTAATGCTTCTCTTTTATCTCGAATGGCGGCATCGCCTTCATGATCAAATAGGATGGTGTTTTTGGGGTCTTTTACAATGGCGTTATACGGCTTAATGCGGTATGGAACATTGGCATATACAAAACAAGCTTCGCTGTAAAGTTTATTCAGTTTACCGGGATAATGATCTTCGATAAACTCGAGGAATTTCAGTAGATAGATGATCTGGTGATCGCCCCAATAGCCAATATACGCCCAAGGATTGTCGGGTTCAATGGTTTCCCAATCGAAACCGCCTTTGGTCACGCGGTAGGGGTTATAGCCGTCAAAAGTGGTTGCATTGAGAAATTTGTGAATCATTCCCTCAATGAATTGTGGGTAGGAATGTGCTAAAGCTTCCCAGTTTTGGAAGATATCTCGCCAGTTCCCTTGGTAGTCGAGTACTTTTGAGCCGTCAATTTCGTTTTTGGTGTTGATGGAAAATTTATTCCACGGGCGGCTTGGGTCCCCATGTCGGCGACTGAACTTTAGCGGAAGGTATTCAAAGCACAAACGACTAAAATCAGCGTCATTATCGGCAGCTGCAAGCTCGATTAAAGCGGCTAAATCGAAGCGGTCTTCAAGTTTATTGAGTAGCTGTTCCTTGCTTTGGTACACCTTTTTGTTGGCATTTTGAATGTAGGGGAGAAAGTCTTGTTTCTCGATGGTATAATTGTCGTCAAAAATTCCACCGCGCATGATATTGAACATGCTGTTGGCAAAATGACGGTGATTGCCACGACGGTCCTTGGTCAATTGTAAACCATCGGTCGAACCCACCAATTGAAGCAATTCTTTTGTTCCGGCTTGAATGTCCTCGTCAATTAAGGTATCGATACTTTTATCGGCGATGGTTTCTTCCAAAGCGACCAAGTCGGTAATACTT
>WTJP01000107.1 GCA_011526275.1 Candidatus Arcticimaribacter sp.
GGGTTTTTAAAATTCCAGCCAATTGTCCTCCACCAGACTGAAGTCCAGAGATAACGTTCTTGGCAGGAGATTGTAAAAGGGTGATAATTTCACCGATGAGTTCTTCACGAGATTTGATCGCCACCAAGGTGTCGATTTGATCGTCCCCAATATAAACTGACTCTTCGATATAAGCCCCTTTTAATACAGGCTTGTCTGACTTCTTACGGAAGTCTTTGATCAGTTTTGCAGGTCCGTTACCCGATTCAGAAAACATCAAGGAAGTGTTCCCTTTCAATACTTGCGTTAATTCACCGAAGTCTTTGTCGGAAGCTTCCATGGCTTTTTCAAGCAATGTATTCTTCACTACAGAAAGACGAATTCCGGCTTTAAAGCAAGCACGTCTCAGATCAGAGGTAGTCGCAGCGTCTAAACCAGCAATATCTGTTAGATATAAGGTTTTCGCTTCGGCTAGCTCGGCTGTGAGCGTTTCAATTACTTGCGATTTTTCTTCTCTTGTCATTACAAATACGTTTTAAAAATCTTAAGCGATTTTGGTGTCAATTGAAATACTTGGACTCATGGTTGAAGACATAAAAATGCTTTTCACATAAGTTCCTTTCGTGGTCGAAGGCTTGAGTTTTAAGATGGTCTTGAGTAACTCGTCGGCATTGTCACGGATTTTATCTGCATCAAAAGATGCTTTCCCGATCGATGCGTGAACGATTCCTGTCTTGTCCACTTTAAAGTCAATTTTACCTCCTTTAACATCGCTAACAGCTTTCTTAACATCCATAGTAACTGTTCCGGTCTTTGGGTTTGGCATAAGACCACGGGGTCCTAATACTCTACCTAAAGGTCCAAGTTTACCCATTACACTGGGCATAGTAACAATTACATCAACGTCGGTCCAACCGTCTTTGATTTTTTGCAAGTATTCGTCTAGTCCAACATAGTCTGCTCCTGCTTCTTGTGCTTCTGCTTCCTTGTCTGGGGTAACAAGTGCAAGAACGCGAACGTTCTTCCCTGTACCGTGTGGCAAGGTCACTACACCACGAACCATTTGGTTCGCTTTACGAGGATCTACACCCAATCGAACTGCTAAATCAACCGATGCATCAAATTTTACATTGGTCAATTCTTTTACCAATGAAGATGCTTCTTCGAGCGAATAGGTTTTCTTTGCGTCCACCTTCGCGCGAGCTTCTTTTTGCTTTTTTGTAAGTCGTGCCATTTTCTTTTCTGTTTAAAAATTAAAAGGGAGACTCACCTTTAACTGTAAAGCCCATAGAACGAGCAGTTCCAGCTACCATTTTCATTGCTGATTCTACAGTGAATGCATTTAAATCTTGCATCTTGTCTTCTGCAATGGTGCGTACTTGGTCCCAAGTAACCGAGGCTACTTTGTTTCTATTGGGTTCTCCAGAGCCTTTTTTAGCTTTGGCTGCTTCCATCAATTGAACGGCCGCCGGAGGTGTCTTAATGACGAAATCAAATGATTTGTCTTTGTATACAGAAATCACAACCGGTAATACTTTACCAGCTTTATCTTGAGTTCTAGCATTGAACTGCTTACAAAACTCCATGATGTTGACTCCTGCGGCACCTAGCGCGGGTCCAACCGGTGGCGATGGGTTCGCAGCACCTCCCCTAACTTGTAATTTGACTAGCTTGTCTACTTCTTTTGCCATTGTTTCAATTTACATTTGCGAATTTCCAGAGTGGAAGCCTAGGAAATTCAATTTATATGTGTAACATTTAAATTTTCTCTACTTGCATGTAACTCAATTCCAAAGGTGTTTTTCTTCCGAAAATTTTCACCATAACTTGGAGTTTGCGTTTTTCTTCATTGACATGCTCAATGCTTCCTGTAAATCCATTGAAAGGACCATCGACTACTTTGATGCTCTCTCCAACAGTATAAGGAATAGCCGCGTGCTCTTTGCTCAATTCCAACTCATCTACTTTCCCGAGTAATCGGTTCACTTCAGATGGACGTAAAGGCACAGGCTCACCTCCTTTGGTTTCCCCAAGGAATCCAATTACATTGGTAACCGACTTAATCACGTGAGGAATCTCCCCAGATAAATCGGCTTTAATCATGATATAACCAGGGTAATAGACCTTTTCTTTGTTGATCTTTTTCCCATTGCGAATTTGCACTACTTTTTCAGTAGGCACTAAAATATCTTCGAGGTAACTATCGTATCCTAAACGGCTGATTTCAGAAGCAATATAATCTTTGATTTTTGCTTCTTGTCCACTCACAGCGCGAACAACATACCATTTTTTGGAACTCACTTCTGCCATGATTATGCGTTGATCAAATTAAAATACGCTTGCACAACTCCCGATAAAACGGTATCTGCACCCCAAATGGCCAATGAAAATACAATGGAAAAAACCATAACCACTACGGCCAAACGTTGCAGTTCTGCACGTGGTGTCCATGATACGTTATTCTTTAATTCTTCGAAAGAATCTTTGATATAGTTAATAATTGCTGCCATCTGTCTTAATTATAATCTGCACGGGTTGAGAGGCTCGAACTCCCGACACCTGGTTTTGGAGACCAGTGCTCTACCAACTGAGCTAAACCCGTTTTTATTTGACACAAAAGGCATCCGCCGTTGGCGGACACCTTAAGGTCAATTATTCCATGTATATGGTTTAGTCTAACAACTCAGTTACCTGACCTGCACCTACTGTTCTACCTCCTTCACGGATCGCAAAACGTAGTCCAACGCTCAATGCAATTGGAGAGATCAAATCAACAGTAATTGTTAAGTTATCACCAGGCATTACCATTTCTACTCCGTCAGGAAGGTTGATGTTTCCTGTTACGTCAGTTGTACGTACGTAGAACTGTGGACGGTAGTTGTTGTGGAATGGTGTGTGACGACCACCTTCTTCTTTTTTCAAGATATACACCTCAGCTTTGAATTTAGCGTGAGGAGTTACAGAACCTGGCTTACAGATTACCATACCACGTTTGATATCGGTTTTTTCAATACCACGTAATAAGATACCTACGTTATCTCCAGCTTCACCACGGTCTAAGATTTTTCTAAACATCTCAACTCCTGTTACAGTAGAAGAAAGTTTTTCAGCTCCCATTCCGATGATATCTACAGCATCACCTGTGTTGAATACTCCAGTCTCGATACGACCAGTAGCAACAGTACCACGACCAGTGATCGAGAATACATCTTCAACAGGCATCAAAGCATCTTTGTCAACGTCACGCTTTGGTAACTCGATCCAAGCATCAACTTCTGCCATTAAGTTCATTACAGTGTCAACCCACTTCCCTTCTCCGTTCAATGCTCCAAGAGCAGAACCAAGAACAACAGGAGTGTTGTCACCGTCATAGTCGTAGAAAGAAAGTAATTCACGTACTTCCATTTCAACCAACTCTAATAATTCTTCATCGTCAACCATATCGGCTTTGTTCAAGAAAACAACGATACGTGGTACACCTACCTGACGTCCTAAAAGGATGTGCTCACGTGTTTGTGGCATTGGTCCATCAGTTGCAGCAACAACCAAGATTGCACCGTCCATTTGAGCAGCACCAGTAACCATGTTCTTTACGTAATCCGCGTGACCAGGACAGTCAACGTGAGCGTAGTGACGGTTTTCCGTTTGGTACTCTACGTGAGAAGTGTTAATCGTAATTCCACGCTCTTTTTCTTCAGGAGCGTTGTCAATTTGATCGAAGCTACGTGCTTCTGAGTGTCCAGCGTCTGCCAATACTTTTGTAATTGCAGCAGTTAACGTGGTCTTACCGTGATCAACGTGGCCAATAGTTCCAATATTTAAGTGGGGTTTTGACCGGTCAAATGTTTCTTTAGCCATAATACAGGTTTTTCTTTAGTGTTTTAAGAGGTGCAAATTTATAAATTTTTATGATTAACTTGTTATAAACGAGAAACTTTTTAAAGTTTTTTTTGCCGCTTAAATTTCACACCAACAAAGGGGTCGAAATCATTCGATTTCAAGAAAATACTAGCCCTTGTTTTTTTTGTTTTTATTCATGTTGAGTACAGCCCGTTCTATTCCGGCGGGGGTGAGCTGCTCCATGGGAATCAATTGCTTGATGATTTGAATGGTTAAGGTGTGTTCCCAGAACTTCAACGGCTCAGGATTTAACCAGGCGCATTTGGAGAAATGTTTGGTCATTTCGGTGTAGGTATGCATGCTTTGATTGCTCAATTCATAGGGTGCCATGGCGGCGTCTCCCACGAAAAACACATGGTAATTTGGACTCTTGGAAAGAATGCGTTCAATGGGCACACGCTTGCGGCGTTGTGGATCACTGTACACTTGCCCATAGATGGTGTTGTGGAAATAATAGGTTTCCAAATCGTGAGCAAAACGCGTTTTCATCTTTCTAAACAAGGTTTGAACCGCTTTGATGTAAGGATGCATTGAATAGCCCCCGTTATCGATAAAGAGTAAGACTTGCAACTTCTCATCGGTTTCGTTCTTGATTTCGGGTAAGAAAAGTCCACCGCGTTCTAGTCCGCGATCGATGGTTTCTTTCACATCTAGGGTTTCTTGTGCCGACTCTTCCATGATTCCTTTTAATGAAGCCAAAGCAGCATCGATGTTGTTGTCGTTCAAAATCGCATCGAGATCAACCGGAAAGAAGTTGGCGTCGCCCATGACTTTGCGGGCCATTTTACCTCCACCACTACCGCCCACGCGTATGCCATCTTTGGCTGCACCACCGTGGCCATATGGGGAAATTCCACCAGTACCTACCCAATGGCTCCCGCCGCTGTGCTCGCGGTTTTGTTGTTTCATGACTTCCTCCATACGCTGCAGCAACTCTTCCAGGCTTAAATCCGAATAATCGGCCATGCGGTCGAGCGGACGTCGTTCCCCGTTCTCTTCTTCGTTTTGAGCATCTTTATCTTCCAAATCCCCGCTGTCTTTTTCCCAAAGTTCTCTCCCATCAATCACCTTTTTAATGTCGTAATGGGTCAAGTGAACTTCATCCAAGAAAAGGTTAGCTAAGTCCTTACGGGTCATCTCTTCATCCAAACGGCCAGCATTTTGTTCCTTCCACTGCTGAAAGGTTTGGGAACGCAAGACGGCATCGTGCAATTGTTCTCCGTTGCGGATATCAATGGACAAGAAGTAATCGTAAAACGCACGCGTGTAGGGTCCCATCAACTCTGGACTCTTTACAATAAAGGTGCGTAAAACGTTGTACAAATCCCCAATGGTTTTCACCAACTCCCGGTCGATTGCTTTTTGCAACAACAAGAGGGTGCGAACATCTACCTTGAGATGAAATGCTTTAAACCGTTCGGGAAGGGTGGTAAACATGCTGAATTAATTTAATGAAGTGCCCATAGGGGGTTTTCCACCGCCAAGGGCGAGTTGTCGTTGTACTTTTTCAAAATCGGCCTGCGTTTTAATCAAAGTACCCAAACCGTCGAGTGCATTGAGCTTGTCGATTGCTTCTTTTGAACTAAAGGTCTTGATGTATTTCAGCCAATTTAGTAATTCTCTTGTGGTGGGGGCACGCTCTAATCCTATTTTGCGCAGCTGATAAAAAATATCCAAGGCTGTATCGACAATTTTATCACTCACTTTTGGGTGGTGCTTTTGGATAATGTCGCGCATTTTGTCGGCCTCAGGGAATTGGATGTAATGATAAATACAACGTCCTTTAAAAGCCGTGGGGAGTTCTTGCTCGCGGTTCGAGGTAATCACTATGGCAGGCATGTTTTCTTCCGACACCTCAATGACTTCTCCCGATTCTGGCATCACAAATTTTCGGTGACTCAAGGCATAGAGTAAATCGTTGGGGAACTCACGTGGTGCCTTGTCAATTTCATCGATCAACAAAACTGAATTGGGAGCACTAAAGGCTTTGGCAGCGGGTCCCTTTACGACATAATCCCCCAGCTTCTCGGTATCGCGACCAGCGGTAGACATTTTGGCTTCCAATCCCTTTTCCTCGCGTTGTGCATTGAGGATTTCAATTTGGGAGTCACGCAAGTATTTTACATGATCGAACTTGGCTACAAACTGCTCTACATTACTCTTTGATCCTGCTGGGTAAACAAATAGCTCAAGGCCCTGTGCTTTGGCATATTGTAAGGGAAGTTCTGTTTTCCCTGTACCGGGCTCCCCTTCAATGAGCAAGGGCATGCCCAAGGTTCTTGAAATATGAAATGCTTGTGCTAACTCACTGTCGCACAAATAATGGTC
This sequence comes from Candidatus Arcticimaribacter sp., assembly GCA_011526275.1. Classification (GTDB taxonomy): domain Bacteria; phylum Bacteroidota; class Bacteroidia; order Flavobacteriales; family Flavobacteriaceae; genus Arcticimaribacter. Next base: position 6,208 of record WTJP01000107.1, read on the forward strand.
TGATCCTTCCCAATAGCTCTTTTCTGCCATGTTTATTTTTTTATGTAGTGTTCAAATAGTTGTTGTAGGTGTTCTCGATCGATGCGATGGGTTCCTGCGTAAGGTAGATTTTTAGTTTGCAGTTGGTTCTTCTCAATTACTGCTTCTACCATGGCTATGCGTTTCTCGGTTAAGAATTGATCTTCGGTGCCGTAGGTAAATAAAATCTCCAGCTCATCGAAATTGGTTGCGCCTTCTTTTATCGGGATATCTTCCGGAATCCAGCAAGCATAGGGAATCAAAAAATCTGCCTCTACCTTGCTGTGGTGTAACCAACGAAAAGCGGTGGTTCCTCCTTGTGAAAAAGCTAATATGGATTTGACACAAGCCGCAGGAAGTTGGGCAGTAAACGATGAATAAAGTCCCGATAGGTATTGACTAAAGTCATCAATCTCAGTTAAGCGATCTCTTTTGGTCATCCAAGAAGCTACTACTGGACCTCCAAAATCTTTTTCATAAAAACGCATTAAGGCTTCAGGGGCCACCACAAAGTGCTCCTTGGGATCAAAATCTTTGAATTTGTACAGCATTTGCTCACACAACATTTTACTGCCATGCAACGCGAACCAAAAATATTTGGTGGAAGCACTCAATTCCCCAAAGGTGGAATAACGGGCAGTTTTGGCTGTGGTAAAATACTGCGTTTTAATCTCCATGGATAAAAACTAAAATCTAGTTCGCTTTTTTAATTAGGGACTAAATATAAAATTTAATACTGTTATCTTCGTGTTTATTGAATCATATTTAAATAAAAAAGATGGTCAACTGCACTATAGAAAATAAAGTCGCAATCGTTCAGCTAAACAACGGAAAAGTCAATGCCATTTCGCATGCATTGATCAAAGAACTCAAAGAGAACTTTATCGCATTAGAAAAGAATAATGAAGTAGATGGGGTCATCCTTACGGGGCATACGGGTGCCTTTAGCGCTGGACTCGATGTGCTGGAACAAGCTGAAATGGATGAAGCTAGCGCTGAAGCTTTTTGGGTCGATTATTTCGATGCCTTAAAAGCGATGGTGCACTACCCCAAACCTTTTGTTTGTGCTATTACGGGCTTTGCACCTGCTGGCGGTACAATTTTAACCCTTTGTGCCGATTATCGCATTATGGCCCAAGAACCCAAACACCGCATTGGGATGCACGAGTTTAAACTCTCCATGCAAGTACCCGAACTTATGCTGGATATTTGGTGTTATACTTTAGGAGAACAACGTGCATTTCAAGCCCTGCAAAACGCAACGCTATTTTCAGCTGAAGAAGCTTTGGCCCTTAATATTGTTCAAGAAATCGCACCAGAACATGAGGTGCTGGAACGCGCAAAAGCCCATATGGAAAAATGCTTAAAAGTATATGCACCCGTGTACATAGAAAGTAAGCGTTTGGCGAGAAAGCAGTTACTGGCATTGGTCGATCGAGATAATGAACAATTGGCTAAAGCCTTTGTCGCCTTTGGAAAAGACCCAGAACTAAAAAAACGCATCCAATTATTTGCGCAACAGTTAAAATCAAAACAATAATGGACAAACCAAAAGTTCAGCTCGATGTGCAAGTCCATTGGGGAGATATGGATGCCATGCAGCACGTGAACAATATTGTTTACTTGAAGTGGGTGGAATCGACTCGTTTGTTATTGATGGAAGAATTAATGGAAAAAGGGACAGCGGGTAAAGTGGAAATTAGCCCGATTTTAGCCTGGAGCGACATCAAATATATTGCTCCGGTTACCTACCCCGATACGGTACGTGTTACTTTTGATATCGTAAAAATTGAGGAAGACCGCCTGCACGGACAAGCGCATTTATACAGCAACAAACTAGATCGATTGGTCGCTATTTCCAACAATACTTTAAAAGCCTACAACATGAAGTTGTTGAAAAAAGCGCCTATTCCCCAGCGTTGGGTCGAGCTTTTACGCGAACACTACGGAGACTCAATCTAATTTATAAGGGCGAGCCAAGCCTTCTTGAATGACTGTCGCAACTAGATTTCCTCGGCGGTCAAAAATACTGCCCTTCCCTAAACAACGGGCTCCCGATACATTGGGACTGTCCATGGAGAACAACAACCACTCGTTTACATCAAATTCGCGGTGGAACCACATGGCATGGTCTAAACTAGCGACTTGTAAGGGTTGCGCAAATTCATTTTGGTAATGACTAATGACCGACATGACCAATAAGTCATAATCGACGGCATAAGCCAAAAACTCTTGCTGTTGTTGAGCATTGAGTTGTGTTTCTTTTTTCAACTTAAACCACACATTGCGGTTTTCCTCAGGAGAAATTTTGTGTGAATAATCTTTTTCGGGGCGAAATTCAAAAGCAAAAGGGTGTCGTGCTAATAAATAGAGCTTAATACGGTCCGACACATCATCGGTCGTATTGAGCAGTTCCGCATCTGAAATTAAATCTTCTGGAGCTGCTGCTGCAGGCGACTTCAAATGCTGATCCAAGGCTTCTTGCTGAATCTGAAAGGAAGCGGCCAAAACAAAAATGGCTTTCCCATTTTGATAGGCCGTCACACGGCGGGTTGAAAAACTCCCTCCATCACGCAGGGCTTCTACTTTATATTCAATCGAAGTTTTGATGTCCCCGGGCAAAATAAAATATCCGTGAAGGGAATGCACTTGACGATCATCAGGTACCGTTTGATTGGCTGCATGCAACGATTGTGCGAGCACTTGCCCCCCATAAACCCGTTTCCAAACGGTTTGGTAATTCTCCCCCTCAAAAGTGGTGGCATCCAATTGTTTTAGGGTAAGTAAATCAGTAAGGCCTTCTGGTGTTTGCATAGAACTAAAGTAGTAGTAAAAATTTAAAGCAGAAAAAAAGGGAGACAAATCTCCCTTTTCATTTTATGATGAAAAACGATTTACAATGAAATGTCAAAGGAGTAAGTGCCGTTGTCAAAGCTAACACGAGGATAGTTCACTGTAGCATTGTCCACATTAACTACGGTCTCTTCTCCGTTGATGTTCACGGTCATTCTATTCTCGATGGGAATTGCACCATTTTCTCCCCCGGGCAAGGAGGTCACGATACGGTTATTATCGCGATCGGTCATGATATCGAAAAATACATTCACGGTAACAAAGGTTTCTTCTACCTCAAACTCTACACGGTAGGACTGCACCAAGTGAACAAATTCATCTTCATCGAGATCATAGAAGAAATCTTCGTCTAGATTTAACGTATAGCTTTCTCCGTTAATGGTCGTGACAATCTCCGTATTGGGTTGACCTTTTGCCGAAGCAGAATTTTGACGAACGGTTGAATCGAAAGATTCCAAGTTGAAGCTTCCCTCTTTTGAACAAGCGGAAAGAAAAATCACTAGACAAAATGCGAGTACTTTTTTCATTTGAATATTAGAATATAGTTTGATTAGACTTTTAGTGCTGCAAAATTACTTATTCTTTGCAATAATTATAGTGTATAACGCTTTTTTAATCACCAATTTAAGGGCAAGAATACAAGGCTACGATCAAACCGTCGGATTTTCGTACCTCAATAATTTTGTCATAGGCCCGCAGTTTCATGTAGGCAAATCCATTTTGATCGAACAAAAGTGGTTGGGGAAAAGGATAGTTATTGTTCCAAATGAGCTGATCTCCTACTGCAGGCTCTGGATTTGCTCCAGAATGATAGGCTACATTGAAAAAACCATCGGTTACCATTTGACAATAGTAACCCTCGTTGGCAGGCATAACCGAATTTGATACGGTGGCTGTTTTATAATTATTCCCCACTTCAACCGACCAAGGACAGCCGTCTAAAGCCGGCACACCTGCTGTGTAGGGGCAATCGTCTTCAATATTCAATATTCCGTCTAAGTCCCAGTCTGTAGATTTACTGGTATCGAAAACCTCGGAAATTACATCGTCAAGGTCGTCTAAGGCAGCTGCGGCATAGTACCACACAAAAGAATCGGTATCGTTAATGGCGAGATCATTGATGCGAATAAACATACTGTAGGAGCCATCGTTGGTACTGGTAATGGGTGCAGTGGCAGGATCTAAGTTGGTGGAGGGGTTTTCTACAGGGGCATAATTGGCATGTACGTTATTTCCACGGGTAGAAGTGGTAAAGAACAGTATCCCTTCATCTATTGTCGTAATGCGAAGTGCTGATGCCCTCTGCGTCGTTAGGGTTAAAGGCTGGAAAACACCTTCTACCAGCGTTCCTCTCACCTTCGTGGGTTGATCGGTTCCCCCCACATAATCATCTCGGGTTCCCACCCAATACCGAATATTTGTTGCGGTGGTTGCGCCAATATTTTTGATGGTTGTCATCACCTGCACATAATTCTTGTTCGCGCCAATGGTATAGGTATTGGTCAATTCCAAGAGTGCAGTTCCCACGGTAACGTTACCCCTCACTTTAAGTTCCCCAGAACCTATCCCACCAACAATAGCGAAGGCATTGTCGTCGAAAACTTGACTGGCCATTGTTGGGTTGTTGATGCGAACACCGTTCAAGTTCCAGTTATTTGTTCCATCTCCTCCTACCCCAATTTTGGAGTCTAAAGGATAGTTCACCACGGGGGAAGATTCTGAATACGTCAATTTTCGCCAAGCACTAAAGTCGGTACTGTAATAGAATGGTTGTTTTACATTCCCAGCAGCGTTGACGGATAATTCTACGCCATCACCAAAACGCATGACCCCGTTGTTGATGATTTTATTGGTTCCCGTGAATTGTGCTAGTGCAAGATTTGTCCATAGTCCTGCGCTAAGGACTAGAATCGACCAAACACTATTTTGTTTATAAGAATACAAAACGCAACGCTACTAACTTGTTTACTTTAAACCGAAAAAACAGTATAAAATTGCCTTGAGCAGGGGAAAGTTAATAACAAGTTGATGCGGATGTGAAATTCGATTATGAGAGGAAACAAAAAGGAGAAAATAAAAAAAGGCTTGCCGGAAAGGAAGCCTTTAGGAGTTGAGCCAATGAGCGGATTTGAACCGCCGACCTCTTCCTTACCAAGGAAACGCTCTACCCCTGAGCTACATCGGCCTTAAAAAGAGAGCGGGAGACCGGGTTCGAACCGGCGACATTCAGCTTGGAAGGCTG
>WTJP01000021.1:0-1184 GCA_011526275.1 Candidatus Arcticimaribacter sp.
GGAGAATTTAAGCGTTTTTTCAGCTGACTCATTTTTACCCATTCTTGCTCTTCCTCTTGCAATTGAAGGAGGGCTAAAATGACCTCACTCTGCTTAGGAGCACGTTTGAGTTGCTCAAACAACTGGTTCAAAGCAGCTTCGTCTTGATGATCGGGATGAATACGGAAATAACGGTGGTACTTGGGGCTGTATTTCTCTTTCAGGGATTGAACTGTTTGTACGTAGCCCAATTCCACTAGCGTTTGAACGAGCGGCAATATGCGTTGGCGTTGTACAATGGCCTGGATATCTTCAATCAATAAATCGCTTTTTTCCAAGGCTTCCATAACCAAAAAAGCATCGTCTGACAGGGTTTCCCAATCCACCTCAACCTCAGCAATTTTACTCACAGTTGTCTCGCTGGTCAACAGGAAAGCCGATGGTAGGGCTGTTCGTAATATACTCCCCAAAGAACAGCGGTAATAATCGCTCATCCAGTCCCAGAATTGTAACTGTTGTGGGTGCAAGACGGGGTGTTCATCTAAAATAACTTCAATCCCTTTTGGAGTATAGGTTTGTGGAGCAAGCTGATGTTTTTTATACACCAAGCCGGTGTACAATTTATTTTTCCCGAAAGGAACTCCCACCCGATGCCCGGGCTGTAAGAAAGAAAACTCATCTTCACTCACCACATAGGTAAACGCTTTGGGCAAAGGAAGTGGCAATAAAACATCGACAAAATAATGCATCTTTCTACTTGTCCTCCTGCATTAAACGACCAATGGTGGCATTCAACTCAAAGCCCAATAAAAGGACAATGGAGTTGATCCAGCTATACAACATAAAGATCAACAGGGCACCAATGGAGCCGTACAATTGGTTGTAATTTGAAAAACGATCGACATAAATCCCAAACAAATAGGTGCTGCAAATAAACAGCAAGAGCGTCATCAACGCTCCGGGAGAAAAGAAGCGCATTAACTTTCCTTGAATGGTGCCGAAATAATACAATATGGAGATGGAAAAATAGGCCAAGACAATAAAGAATACATTCTGCCCCCAGCGTACCCAATCGAGGGTTTCGGGCAGGAAGTTTTTAAAGGCCAATTCGAAATAGATGAAGGAAATGACAGCCACCAATAACATAAAGGCCAACAACACACTCACCCCCAAGGCATAGAGATATTGCTTAAAAATATTGCGCA
>WTJP01000021.1:1284-2738 GCA_011526275.1 Candidatus Arcticimaribacter sp.
ACATAGAGTTCCAACAGTTGGTACATGGAAAAGCCCTTGAGGCCCGGAATGCGAATGAGGCGTAGAAAAGCGATGATTTGTTTTATGCCCGGTAAAGTGGTCCAGTCTTGACGCACAGCTGCTGTTTTTTCAAAATTAACGCATTTCCCTCCAATTTCGGTGCCTCCCTTTGTATTTTTGTGCCATGGAATGCATCTTGCTTTGCGTTGGGAAAACAGACCACAAGGGCTTGGGGGAACTTATTCAAACCTACCAAAAGCGTTTGGGGCATTACACCAAATTTTCACTGCTCACCATCGACGATATTAAGAATAGTAAACACCTCAGCGAAGCAGAACAAAAACAACGCGAAGGCAAAGCGCTACAAAAACACCTCAAAGCCGGAGACCGCATTATCCTGTTGGACGAAGGAGGAAAAAGTTTTACCTCCCTCGGCTTTGCCGAATGGATCAACAAACAGCAACTGTCTGGGGTAAAACGCTTGGTTTTTATCGTGGGGGGACCCTATGGTTTCTCCAAAGAACTCTACCAGCTGGCAACGCAAAAAATTAGTTTGTCTTCCCTGACTTTTTCCCACCAAATGGTACGCCTCTTTTTTGTGGAGCAACTCTACCGCGCGCACACCATTTTAAAAAATGAACCCTATCACCACCGCTAACCCAACAACCATAACCAAGGCAGTAGCACTATATTTTCTACAAGCTTTAAAAAAACAATAACGATTACCCTATGAAACTTGTCTTTGCCACCCACAATGCGAATAAATTAAAAGAGGTAAAACAACTCCTCCCCTCTTCTATTGAATTGTTGAGCCTCACCGACATTGGTTGTCATGAAGACATCGCAGAGACGGGTACCACCCTCCACGAAAACGCCTACATCAAAGCCCGTTATGTGCGCGACCACTATGGCTTAAACTGCTTTGCCGATGATTCTGGTTTAGAAATAGATGCTTTAGACGGCGCCCCGGGGGTAATCTCAGCCCGTTATGCCGGACCACAAAAAGACAATGAGGCCAACATCCAAAAGGTGTGGAAGGAACTGACGCATAAAACCGATAAAGCCGCTCAATTTAGAACGGTCATTGCGCTTTGTATCGACGGAGAAGAAAAGGACTTTGAAGGGATTGTTCGCGGGAAACTCATCCACGAAAAACGCGGGGAAAAAGGCTTTGGTTATGACCCCATTTTTATTCCAGACGGCTACACCCAAACCTTTGCCGAATTAGGAAATGAAGTGAAAAATAAAATCAGTCATCGGGCGAAAGCTACAAAAATGTTTATCGATCATTTGACTTATGATTAGAAAGCATTTTTAAAGATCGATATATTTCTTAATTGTTATTTATCTAAGCTGTTTCTTTATTCTGTTTAACCCCATCTAATCCATTAAAGAGCCGTACCTTTGCCCCAATGAACACATTTCACGCACTCGGGCTGGATGCTGCATTGCTC
>WTJP01000054.1:0-4321 GCA_011526275.1 Candidatus Arcticimaribacter sp.
CGTTGCTGCTCATCGAAAATGGTGGTGATATCGGCATTGCGGAAGGAGGCGTAATCGGGGAACTTCTTCTTTAATACTTTCATTTGATCGATTAGGTCATGACGCAAAGCATAGGGAAGGTCTCTCCCGTCTTCTGCGGTAAAAGTCAACACTCCTTCAATGGAGGCGTTTTGGTCAAAGTCGTTCAAGTACATTTTTATGGGTCGCTCTTTGGAGGTGCGGAAGCGGCTGTTTTTTCCGTGATTCCCCAAGACAAAATCTTGGTCCCCGTCTTGATCAATATCCACCGCATGGGCACGTAGCCACCACCCTTTTTCCTCGGCTAGCGGTTGAAGCTTCTCCACAAATTTCCCTTGTTGATTTTCAAAGAGGTGAATTCCGGTAAACTCGCCCACCACCAAGAGGTCTGGGTCGTTATCGCTGTCCATATCGAGGAATTGAGCATCGGTTATCATCCCAAGGTTGATGAATTCTCGAGCCAGTTGTGGGGTTTGGTCGCTAAAGTTCCCCTTCCCATCGTTGATGAGTAAATAGCCCGAAGCGGGTAAGCCATAGGCGTTGTATTTTAAGCGTTCCCCAACAAAGAGATCAAGGTCGCCGTCTTGGTCAACGTCGGCTGCACGCACCGCACCCGAACTGATACGATGGTTGGGGTTGGGTAATTTTTGTTCGGATAAGGTGAAATTCCCTTTCCCATCGTTGAAAAGCAAATGATCGAAAACCATTTGTGAATAGGGGGTTACTTCTATCCCACCGCTCACCAAATAAAGATCGAGATCGTTGTCGTTGTCGGCATCGAAAAGGAGGGTTTCGGTGTGCTCGGCGCCTTTGATTTGCTCAAAAACTTCTTGCGATAAATCGCTAGCCACCCAACCTTGGGCAGAACCGAGTAAAATTTGTCCGGCGCTGTTTTTCGCACCGGGGATGATGAAATCGGGATAGCCGTCGTTGTTGATATCGCCTTGGCTACTCACTGGGCCTTCGTTGCTACACATATGGTAGGTTAAACGCTCGCGGTGAAAGTCGACAAAGTTGTTTTCTTTGTGGGTGTAGTTGGGCGATTGTGCTGCGTTGAATTGAGCTGCATCTTTTGAAAAGTCAAAGCTTATCGCATTGCCCTGTTTGGCTTCTTCTTTTACAACCAAAGGAGTGTTGAGGGGTACGTTTTCCACCCGGCTCATTCCGCCGGTGGGCCAAATGACTTCAACAGTGGCGGTTTGTGCTTGCCCTAGACCAAGGTGAAGCTTGGGGTCCATGCTGGATTGGAAACCACGGATGGGGTAATGTTCTGCATAATACACTTGGTCATTTGCCAGCACGCGTAGTTTAGCTCCCAAAGCTTGGGTGTTGTCTCCTGCCCCTTCCAATTGAATTTGTAAAGCGTTGGAAGTAACAGGGTCAAGTTTGTTTTCATAGACAAAGGCCGGCATATTGACGTTGTTTACCACTAAATCTAAATCGCCGTCGTTGTCTAAATCCCCATAGGCAGAACCGTTGGAGAAGCTGGCTTGGTTTAAGCCAGAATCGGTATAAAAGTCAAAGCTGAAGTCGCCTTGGTTTAAATAGGAATGGTTGGGTACTTTCTCACTTGGAATGATGTCAATTAAGCGTTTGTAATCGACTTTTTTACCGCTCACCACCGATTGTATGACTTCTTCACTGGAAACGTATTGGAGGTAGTCTTGGTCGGTCAAATCTTGATAAATTCCGTTGGCAACAAAAAGATCGCGCAGGCCGTCGTTGTTCATGTCGAAGAAGAGGGCACCCCAACTCCAGTCGGAAGCCTCTACGCCCGCCAAACGCCCCACCTCACTAAAGGTGCCGTTGGTGTTGTTGCGGTGTAGCATGTTGCGGGTAAATTGGTGCCCGTAACCGTTTTTTACATTGTATTGGTATTTGTTCCAGTCTTCAAAGGTGGTTACCGATTTTAAGCGGTTGTAATTACTGGGTAACATTTCGGTCACGAAAAGATCGTGGAAACCGTCGTTGTCGAGGTCGGCTAAATCGGCTCCCATGGAAGCTCCACTGATGGAGCGCATTTGCTCGGGGAGCACTTCTTTAAAAGTACCGTCTTGTTGGTTGATGTAGAGGTAATCACGCTCAAAGAAGTCGTTGGAAATAAAGAGATCGTCCCAACCATCGCGGTTGATGTCGCCCACGGTTACCCCAAGACCAAAACCGATAACACTGCCGTAAATTCCAGCAGCTTCGCTTACGTCATAGAATTTCCCGTCGCGGTTTTCCATGAGTTTATCTCCTCCCAATAAATCGCGTTTTGGACGTTCGTTTCTTCGCAAATCAAAACTCCCAATGGCTTGGTATGAGTTGTTTAAGATATAAACATCTAAATCGCCGTCTTTGTCGTAATCGAAGAAGGTGGCGTGGGTTGAAAAACCTTTATCGGCTAGGTTATACGCCTCTGCACTTTCGACAAAGGTTCCATCGCCTTGGTTGATAAAGAGTTCGTTTTCTTTTTTGTCTCCTGCTATATCCCCAGAATTACACACATAAATATCCAACCAGCCATCGGCATTGATGTCGACCATGGCTACCCCGGTGGACCAAGCACGTTGCCCCGCTACTCCTGCCGAAGTGGTTATGTCTTTAAAGCTAAAATCGCCTTGGTTGAGATAGAGTTTGTTTTCGCCTTGGTTGGAGGTAAAATATACATCGACCCAACCGTCGTTGTTGATGTCGCCCAAAGCCACTCCCCCACCGTTGTAGTAGTTGCGGTACTTATAGACATTAAAGTCGTCGGAATAGCTTAAGTTGTTCTCAAAGGATATCCCTATTTGAGCGTTGTCTTTTAATTCAAATTGTGTTTTTGTGCCACTGCCACAGGCGATGACCAAAGCAAAGAGAAAGCATGAAAATAGCTTTTTCATAATTAGGGTGCAGTTATATCTTCAATGCGAACGGCAATTTGACGATCGTCAATCTTGATGAGTTTAAATTCTAGGTTTCCTTCTATTTTGTAGGAAGCAAACATATCGTCTTTCTTTAAGTCCACATCCATAAAATCGTTGCCGGGATACCACTTCATAAGGGTATCTTCAATGGCTTCTTTGAGGTCTTCAGCCTGGTAGCCTTCAGCCCAAGGCGCCCAACCGGTATAAGAAAGGCGCATTTTAAAACCGGTCATTTTATTTTCGTCATCGAAGATGCCGTAGAACAACATGTCGATGCGCTTTCCATTTTCTTCTTTGGGTTCCATGTAGTGGCGGGCATATTCATTCCCAGGACCAGCCAAAATTTCTCCGGTCTTATTGAGTTCCCAACACTTGGCAAAAAAGTCCTTTTTACTATCGCCTAACTTCAGGCCAAAAGGCATGGAATCGATTCGAATTCCACGGGCCAGTTCTTTCGCTTTCATTCGCTTATATGGGGAGGTTTCACAGGCTCCTAGAAAAAGGAGTATAAGCCCCAAATACAATAGCTTATTCATTCTCAAAATAGATTATGGGTTGGTTGTTACGTGCAAATATAAGTCCTTTTTTATTGGTGGTTTTTAGGGGTGCAATTGCTCGAATTTGCCCTTCTACATTGAGGTGCTCGAATTGATTTAGGCGGTATTCGCCCTCGACAATTTCCCCTAAAATGACCCCACCTTTAGAGGCGTCTTGGCGTCCAAATTGCGGTTTGATTTTGTATTGGTTTCCTCCCAACACTATATCTAGAATTCCGTCTTGATTGACATCGGTTTCTCGAAGACTATAGATAGAGGTGTACTGTGTTTCTTGCGGTAATTCAAGGGGGGTGAAGCTTCCCGCTTGGTTGAGGAAAACAGTGGTGGCTAATCGATCAACTTCATAGACCAGTGCTTTCTGTAATACTTCAGCAGCAAAGAGGTCTTGCATGCTCATTTGCGCGTAGTCTTTGTAGTAGAGCACACGTTTTTTTACACTGGGCAGTTGCGCGATGAGCTCGTCCTTGTCTAGAATAGGATAATACTTTTCTCCCCGTTTAAAGGCAGTAATTTGATCGAGGTATCCGTTTTGATCAAAATCGGCGATATAAAGACGCATGCCCGGTTCAAAGAAATTGTTTTGCCCCATGTTTCCCGCTAGTACCTCTGGATAACCATCCCCGTTTAGGTCGGCAATACGAAGACTGTTCCAGTTTCCGCGGCTGTTTTCAAGGCCGGGTAGCAGTTGGGGTTCTAGGGTGCCTTGCTTGTTGATATAGGTCAAGATTCCCATCCAGTCCCCCAAGAGGACCAAGTCCAACCAGCCATCTTGGTTGAGATCGGCAAATTGAGCGTCGGTAATCATGCCCAAGTTTCGGAAGTCTGTGGCTTGACTTAAGGTAAACGCTTTCCCGT
>WTJP01000054.1:4421-11193 GCA_011526275.1 Candidatus Arcticimaribacter sp.
ACCCACAAGTCGAGATCCCCGTCTTGGTCGGCATCGAAAAATTGAGCTTTTACTGCTTCTGATCTTTGTTGGGCTTCAAACTCTTTTATCTGCAATTCGTTATCTCCTCCTAACCAAAGTTGATTGGCTTGGTTTTTTCCTCCACCTAAAAAGATATCCTCTTCCCCGTCTTGATCGACATCCCCTACAGCCAATGCAGGTCCGCGGTTACTGCACATGATGGGCAAGAGTCGATCGCGGTTAAAATCAATAAAGGTGTTTTCTTTATGGGTGAGCGTGGTGAGTTCTAGCGGAACTTCATCCTCTTTTATTTTTGCTGAAGGAAGGCTGGGGAGACGTTTTTCCGTAGGAGAAAGCGTAAGGACTTCATTGGTGGGGAGATCGAAAAAGCTTTCCTGTGTCCCATCGGGCCAGAAGACCACCAAACTATCTACCTTTTGGGTATTCCCCAAACCAAAATGCAAACGGTGGGGTACCGACGATTCAAAGCCTTTTGAAGGATATAGCTCGCTGATGATCGGGGCAATCCCCTTGGCGTAAGCAATGGCTTTGGTGCCAATTTGGGAGGTGTTTTTCCCCTCTGCTTTCAATTTGATTTGCAAACTGCGGTGGGTTAAGGTATCGCTGTTGTTGCGGTAGAGTAGCGCTGGCATGTTGACGTTGTTAATGACCAAGTCTAAATCGCCATCGTTATCTAAATCGCCATAGGCACTTCCATTGCTGAAGGTAGGTTCCTCAAAACCCCAAGCGGCATTGGCAGAAGAAAATCCAAAATCGCCTTCATTGCGGAAGGCTTGATTGGGTACCGCCTGTGATGGCATGGCATCGATTAATTTTGTAATGACATCGTTCCCCTGCTGTATCATGGAACGTATGTTGGTTTCATTGGCCATAAAGGCGAGGTAATCACGGTCGAGTAGGTCTTTGTAAATCCCGTTGGAGATGAAGATATCTTTTAGACCGTCGTTATCCATATCGAACAATAGGGAAGCCCAACTCCATTCTGTCCCAGCGAGTTCACTCATCCGGCTTACTTCAAAGAAGCCGTTTTTGGTGTTACGCTGAACTGCATTCCGTGGAAACTGGTGCGCATAGCCTTTGTTGACGGCAAGTTGGTACTTGTCCCAAGACTCATACGTTGCTTTGGTTTTCTTTCGTGAAAGCGATTGTGGGAGCATTTCGGTTACGACAAGATCGGGGCGTAGGTCGTTGTCTAAGTCGGCGGCATCGGCGCCCATAGACCCCATAGAGAGGGAAGAGAAAATGGTTTCACCTTGCTCTTCAAAGCCTCCTTTTTGGTTGTTTAAGTAATAATAGTCGCGCTCAAAAAAGTCGTTGGAGATGAATAAATCGGGCCAGTGATCGTTGTTGAAATCGCTAAGGGTAATCCCCAAACCAAAGCCAATAGCACTGGTGTATATCCCCGCTTCTTTGCTACGATCTACAAAAGTATCACCGGTATTTTCTAGGTATTTATTTCCGTTGTTGTTGGGGTCGGGTAGTTCGCGTTGACCTTCAATGAGGTCATAACCACCAACCGAACGGATGGAATTGTTCAATAGATAGGCATCGAGATCGCCATCGCGATCAGCATCGAAGAAGGCAGCATGCACCGAGAGTCCTGTGATATCGAGACCATAAGCTTTTGATTGCTCGGTAAATGTGAGGTCTTGGTTGTTGATGAAGAGTTCGTTGTAACGTCGCTCTCCACCTGGTTTTCCCGACTTACAAACATAGAGGTCAAGGTAGCCGTCGTGATTGATATCGACAAAGGTGGCTCCTGCCGACCACAAGTCCTCACAAGCCACTCCAGCTGTAGCGGTTATGTCTTTAAAGGTGAAGTTCCCTTGGTTTAAATAAAGTTTATTCTCGACGATATTTCCGGTTAAAAAAATATCGATAAGTCCATCATTGTTGATGTCTCCTAAGGCCACGCCACCACCGTTGTAAAAGTTGCGGTAGGTATAGGGATTAAAGTCCTCCGTATAGCTAAGTACATTGTTAAATGTTACCCCCGATTGCTTGGCTGGGATAGCTGTAAACAACCTTTCCTCTGGACTAGAACAAGCCCAAAACAGGAGGATAGATAGAAAATAAATAGCCTTCTTTTGCACCATTAAAAATTTGACTGAATGTAATAAAAAAAAGGTTACACCTGCGGTGTAACCTTTTTAAGATTTGAATGCCTAGATCTTAGTATCCACCAGGGATTTGACTAAGCGATCCACCTGACGCATTGATAGCATCTAATGGAATTGGCATAACAATTCTGTGATCTCTTGTAGGAACAGTTCCACGACCTGAATCAGAACCAGCAACGTACTGACCAAAACGGATTTGATCTTGACGACGAGTTGATTCTTGGAACATTTCACGACCTCTTTCAGCAAGGAAGAAAGCCTCTGTGATAGCTGGAGTTGAGCTCAATCCTGCACGTGCACGGATAAGTCCTACATCAGCTCTTACAGCAGGATCGTTCCAAGTAGTTAAACGAGCATTTGCTTCAGCACGAACAAGGTACAATTCCCCTAAACGGATGATTGGATAGTCATTGTCTTGATCTGGACGTCCAAACTGCTTAAAGCTAAATTTACCTAAACGAGCACCCGCTTGACGGAGACCGTTAGGGAAAATTCCACCATCGTTTGAACCTGTAAATTCTAAGTCTGGTGATTCGTCATTTGGCTCTTTAGCGAAGTCTCTCACGATACCACCGTTAAAGGTTCTTTGAACACCTGCTAAGTGGTTGGTGTGTTTACGAACGTCACCAGCTTCATAGTTTTCATAGAATTCAGATAGTGTAGCATACCCATTCCAAGGCTGAGCCTCGAAGTTAAAGGTTTGCTGAGAACCGTAGTGTAATGTCATTTTTGCAAAGTTCATTCCACCAGCAGTTACTTCATCATACTCGATACTCCAGATAAACTCTGGGTTTCCTTGGTCGTTATTTGCTGCAAATAATGCAGTGTATCCTTCCATGTTATCTTGAGCATAGATGTTATCAGCTGAAGAAGTTCCATCAGGATATTGTTGGTTTCCATCAACGTTTACTTCATTAGAGTTAAGACGACCTAAGTTTACATTTACCATAGGTGAACCTGCAGCACCTACACCTGCTTGTGTAGCACCTGAAGTAGCTAATCTGTAAGGACTGTTGTCGATTACATAGCTAGCAGCATTACGCGCTTCTGTCCACATAGCTGTACCTTCACCTGCGAAAGTAGCACGAGTGTACACTTCAGCATTAAGGTATAACTTAGAAAGAAGACCTAAAACAGCGAAGTGGTTTACACGATAAGCGTTAGTGGTAGTTCCAAAAGTTTCTGGTGAAATATTACCGCTGGTAATATCTGCACGTGTTAAACCAACTACATCTAAAAGCTCTCCTTCAACTTTCGCAAAAAGAGCAGCTCTTTGTAATTGTCCTTCGTCACCTGCTTCAGTAACATATTTGGCTGTTCCATACAAATCCAATAAACGGTAATAGAAGAATGCACGAACAACTCTAAGTTGTCTAGCTTCATCAGCAGTTACAGATCCAATAGCATCGTTTACTGCTGCAATCCCTCCATATTGTTGGTTCCAAGTGTTCCCAATAATACCGTTGTTGGCAAGGAAGTTGTGTTTGTGTAAATCAATTAAGATTCCACCGTCATACCAGTCTCCCCCTTTTGTAGCAATCCATGCTTCGTCAGAAGGAAGTGTTTGTGCACTAAAGTGACCGAAGTGACCGGCTGAACCGTCACGTAGTTTTGAGAAGGCAGCACCTAGAGCATCAGCTCCTCCACCTCCTGAGCCAGCATTGATAAATGCTGCAGCGGGATTGGCTTCAGAATAAGATTCAGTGAACTCTCCTACCAATTCCTCATCAAGGTCTGTACATGCGTAAAACGAGACACATGTTCCTAAGATCAATGATAATGTTTTTAAGCTTTTCATATTCAATAATTTATTCATTAAAATTTAATGTTTACACCTAGTGTAAAGGTTCTTGAGAAGAAATAGTTGTTTCTTCGGTCGATTCCAGGCGCTAATACGTCGGAACCTCCACCTCCACCACCGTTATCGGCAGCACCAGTGTCTACTAAAGATGGCTCAGGATCAGTTCCTGTATAGTCAGTAATTACG
Source organism: Candidatus Arcticimaribacter sp. (assembly GCA_011526275.1). Classification (GTDB taxonomy): domain Bacteria; phylum Bacteroidota; class Bacteroidia; order Flavobacteriales; family Flavobacteriaceae; genus Arcticimaribacter. The sequence goes on from WTJP01000054.1 coordinate 8,550, forward strand.
AATAAGTTCTGACCAGAAAGCGATAAGGTAAGCGCATCAATTCCAGCGAGGTTAGTATCGATTTTTCTTGAAACGGTTAAGTTATCTAACTTCAAGAAATCAGCTTTCTCTACGTATAAAGAAGAGAATTGAGGCTGGGTTAAATTGGTATTAGCCAAAGATGTGTTAACCAAGTTGTACGATCCTTGTGTAGCAACACGTGGCTCATAGAATGCACGGAAAGAGTTTACTAAACTGTGTCCGAATGCTCCACGGAAGAAGGCGTTAATGTTCCAATCACCAATGGTGATGTTGTTGCTCCAACCCAATTCTAAATCAGGAATACCATTACCTAAAACAGCAAAGTCAGAATTTGGATTTTGGCCTTGATCACCACCAGCAATGATAGTTCCATCGCCATTTACATCAACAAAATCTTGAACTCCTGGTGAACCAGCCGAGTCAGTACCCGGGGTACCTTGACCAACTGTACCGTTCCAAATTGGTCCCCAAATGTCTCCAATTTGATCGCCAGCTTGTACTTTAATTACGTTAGTACCGTTTTGTCCTGGAGCACCCAAGTTTGCACGTGTAGTTAAACCGTCGAAGATAAATTCGTCTAGCGTAGATTGTGTATTAGACAAAACAATTCCTGTAGAATAAGAAGCATTCTCGTTGTTAATCACATCGTAGTTCAATGCCAATTCAATACCACTAGCTGATAAAGTTCCAGCGTTTGTGATGATTGATGGGAAACCAGTTGTTGCTACATCAGCAGGAACTTCTAAGATAAAGTCCTTGATTTCACGTGTATAGTAATCTAAGGTTACATCTAACTTTCCTTTGCGGTACTCGATACCAATGTTGGTTTCCGCTTTTTCCTCCCACTTCAAATCAGGATTCGGAGCACGAGATGGTGCAGAACTAAAGTTACCCAAAGCATCACTTTGAATCGCATAGGTTGGTTGTGTTAAACCAGACTGCCCAGGAAGAGCACCTGTTACCCCGTAACCAACACGGAATTTAAGCTTGTCAGCACCTACGTTTAAGTACTTGTTTAAGTCTACCCCTAAACCAACAGATGGGAAAATACCCCACTGATTGTCAGCGCCTAATTTGGTAGATCCTTCACGACGAACAGAAGCGTTGATAAAGATCGCATCGTCGATTGTCACGTTTGCACGAGCAAACATCGCAATGATTTTCTCATCTGGTGAAGCATTTGAGCTTGCATTGATGAAACCAGCGTTTTGAAGATCTTGTGAAACCTCAATAGCGTTCAAGTAATTGAAATCATTCGATGGGAAATCTCCTAAAGAAAAGAACTTATCAGAGTAGTTGTTCTGCTGATAAGAATAACCTCCAGTTACAGAAAGGTTAGTGCTTCCAAAGTTGTCGTTGTAACGAGCATATACTTCATATAACTTGAATTCGTTCTTGTTGTCGAAGAAACGCGCTTCCCCTCTACGGAGTGGGCTTGTTGCATTTCCACGGAAGAATGATTCTGGAGAGTAGTATTCTCTGTTAGAGTACATAGAAGACTGGTTTGCAATATTTACAGTTGCAGACAACTTCTCTGTGAAATCATAATCCAAGTTTAAACCGTAGTTAAACTCTGTACGCTCTCCTTCGTTGATGTTTTGCATCAAGATAGCGTAAGGGTTAAAGCTATCGAACAATCCTTCAATTTCGAAGAAACCATCTTCTGGATTGTTGTTACGATAGATAGGTGCAGATGGATTGTAAGTTACAGCATAACGGAATGCTTCGTTAAATCCATTTTCTTGCTCACGCTTGGTGTAAGAAGTATTGAAAGATACTCTCAATTTATCATCCAAAGCAGTCGTTTGAATGCTAGCACGGGTGTTGAACTGATCGAAACCAGACTTTAACAAGATACCCTCTACTTCACGTAAGTTAGCAGAAAGACGGTAAACTGTGTTTCCAGTACCACCAGCTACAGAGAAGTTGTGGATCATAGAGTTAGCATCACGAGATACTACATCTAACCAATCTGTTTCAGCTCCTAAGTCAAATCCTTGTAAACCAAAGTTTCCGCTGGTGAATTCGTCAGCTGTAAGAACATCGATAGAATTAGCTCTGGTAGACATAGCAAACTGACCGTTGTACTCGAATGAAGCACTTCCGTCAGCACCACGCTTAGTTGTTACTAAGATAACCCCAGCAGAACCACGAGAACCGTAGATTGCAGCAGCAGAACCATCTTTTAATACGTTGATAGTTTCGATATCAGCAGGGTCAACGTTGTCTAAAGATGCTCCGATGATACCATCGACAACAACTAAAGGCTGTACGTTAGCTCCAACAGTAGAGATACCACGAAGACGAACAACTCCAGCAGAGTTAGGGTTACCCCCTCTGTTGTAGATAGAAAGTCCGGCAACTTTACCTTGTAATAATTGGTTTGCATTGTTGATTGTACCACGGTTGAACTCTTCTTGGTCTACCTTTACAACTGCAGAGGTAATTTCTTTAGAGCGCTGTGATCCATATCCTGTTACAACTACTTCTTCTAGCTCATTGTCAGCTGCTAAAGTAACTGCAACTTGGTCTTGGCCACCAACAGCAACTTCCTGTGTTGCAAAACCGACGAAAGAAACGACTAAAACATCGTCAGCGCCAGCTGAGATACTAAAGTTTCCGT
>WTJP01000169.1 GCA_011526275.1 Candidatus Arcticimaribacter sp.
GGGCGTTTAAAATTTAAGATATGTTGACGGTATTCTGCTTTCATGAGCTGAGTAAAAATCCTAGAACAAAGAGAAGAGCGAAGAAAAAAGTACTCAAGGCCACCACTTTGAGTTCTGGGTCAAGGGCGCTGCCTCCTGCCGATTGACTCACCCGTTGCAGGTGTTTTCCCAAGGGGAGCAGCAAAAGCAAAAAGAGGAAATGAGATATGGTAATAGGCTTCAAAAAGACAAAGCCTAAGCTGGTCAACAATGCGGTGATAAACAAAACGTAATGGTAGCGTTTCCCTCCATCAAAACCCAACAGTATGGGAAGGGTAATCTTATTGGAATGGCGGTCGTTTTCCATATCGCGGAGGTTGTTCAAATTGAGCACAGCCACACTCAAACAACCGATGGCGGTAGCAGGTAAAATCAACCTAAAATCGAAGGCTTTGGTCTGAAGGTAATGCGAACCCAAGACGCTCACCCCACCAAAGAACAAGAAAACGAAAAGGTCGCCCATGGCCCGATAACCATAAGCATTGGAACCTACGGTATACTTTATTGCGGCGACAATGCTCGCAATCCCCAAGAGGAAAAAGAATAGCGCTTTACCCCACTGACTTTGATCAAAAGAAAGTCCGATGAGCACTAGCGCAAACATTAAACTAACCGCCACATTGACTTGAATTCCTCGTTTTAGTGCCTGGCGCGACAACAAACCTTGCTGTAAAACACGTTGTGGCCCTAAGCGCTGATCGTTATCGGTGCCCTTTACCCCATCGCCATAGTCATTAGCAAAATTGGAAAGCACTTGAAAAGCTATGGTGGTCAAAAGACAGAAGAGAAAAATTAGCCAAGAGAATTCCCCCGTTTGGTAGGCCAAGCCATTCCCAACGATAATCCCGGCTACCGACAAGGGCAAGGTCCGCAAGCGCGCGGCTTCCAACCATATCTTGGTTTTACTCATCGCGGTCGATTAAAATGCGCTTCCCGTTTTGGTAGGCCGTCACCCACACATCGGGTAAGCCCAAAGCGATGAGTTCCTGTCGGAAGGCTTCCGCCTCTTCTTCTGTGGAAAAATTCCCCAAAGAATAGGCATTGAATTCTTTTAGAGGGTGCGCCCGAAAGTTGACAAAGTTTTCTGAAAACAAAAGGATGTCGTCATTGGAGGAAGCCATGATTTGTACTGTGAAAACTTTCTCTGTTTTGAGCTGTTCTTGTAGGTCTTCTGCTTCTCCGCCCAACAATTGATTCTCTCGTTCCAGCTGTGCGATACGTTCCGTTAATGTTGTATCTGTCACTACCTCAGCAGCATCAGCGCTACTTAAAAAGTAAACCAATGAAGCGAGGAATAAAACAAAAGAGATGATGGCGGAGTATTGATACAACTTCAATCGCGATAAGCGCTGCTTGTTCTTTTGATGTAAATCTTGAAAGAAGGCCGAAGCCTTCTTTTCTTGATCTACTTCTTTATAAAGTGCCGCTAATTGCTCATCGTCTATGAAGGGCATTTCTCGGTTTTAAGGAAATTTAGGGTATTGCTTGAAGTTGGGATCGCGTTTCTCCAAAAAGGCGTGTTTTCCTTCTTGGGCTTCGTCCATCAAGTAATACATTAAAGTAGCGTCTCCGGCCAATTGCATTAAACCGTGCTGTCCGTCCAATTCGGCATTTAAACAACGTTTCACCATGCGCAGAGCCAAAGGAGAACGTTTTTGCATAATAGCACACCAATCGAGGACCGTAGCTTCTAGTTCAGCTAAAGGAACCACCTTGTTGACCATTCCCATTTTTTCTGCTTCGTGGGCAGAGTATTGCTCGCACAAGAACCAAATCTCACGGGCTTTCTTCTGGCCTACGTGACGAGCGAGGTAAGACGATCCAAAGCCACCGTCAAAGCTTCCTACCTTAGGACCTGTTTGTCCAAAAATAGCATTGTCACTGGCAATGGTTAAATCGCAGACTACGTGTAAAACGTGTCCACCACCAATGGCATAACCGTTTACCATGGCAATTACCGGCTTGGGAATTTCACGAATTTTCTTGTGTAAATCGAGTACGTTAAGGCGCGGTACCCCGTCTTCTCCTACATACCCTCCTACTCCTTTTACATTTTGATCTCCCCCACTACAAAAAGCCTTGTCGCCTTCTCCAGTGAATACCACTACGTCGATGTCGTTGCGCTCACGGCAAATGTCCATGGCTTCTAACATTTGGTTGTTGGTCTCTGGGCGGAAAGCATTGTACACCTCTGGGCGGTTGATGGTAATTTTTGCTACCCCGCGGTACAATTCAAAACGAATGTCCGAGTATTCTTTGATGGGAGTCCAGTTCGCTGTCGTCATAAATTTTTTGTTTTAAAATTACGTCATTTATCCTTATTCTACTTGCATGGATTTAAAGTAATTCAGCAAGACTTTATCGTTTAATTTTCGCGGTGTAAAAATCTCCAATAATTGGGGACCATTACTGGTGTTAAAGAAACGTTTTAGCTTCCATTTAAGCCCAAAACGGCTGCTGGCTTTTTGGTAGCCAATCCCGTGATCGCGACACAGTTGTTTGGCGCTGCGCTGCTGCACTGTCTCGAAATAGGTGTCATAGGCTGGAGTGTCTTTTTCCCCCGGGAGGATGCGGAAAATACCTCCACCTTGGTTGTTGATTACAATGATGCGGGTGCTGGGTTTAAGGTAGGCACTCCACAAGGCATTGGCGTCGTAGAAAAAACTCAGGTCGCC
>WTJP01000081.1 GCA_011526275.1 Candidatus Arcticimaribacter sp.
GCATCGCCTTTTCGTTCGGGCTATGCGGGTGCAAAACACGCCTTACACGGTTTCTTCGACGCTTTGCGGATGGAGCACCACAACGATAACATTAAGGTGAGTTTACTATGCCCGGGATTTGTCCAAACCAACGTAACCATCAATGCCCTAACAGGAGACGGTTCCACCTTAGGTCACGATGATCCTGCAACCAAAAACGGTTTGGAAGTGAGTGCCTTTTGCCGGAAAGCCATTCGTGCACTCGATGCTAAAGCATGGGAAACCTATTTTGGGAGAAAAGAAAAATTGGGGGTGTATTTAAAACGCCTTTCTCAAAAAGCATTACACGCCTTGGTCATTCGTTCCAATGTGCGTTAAAATTTGAAGTATGAAAAAAACGAAAATGAACCGAAGAGCAGCTATAAAAACTGCAGCCATTGGAGCATCAGCAGCTTTTGTGCCGCTGGCTTATTCGAATGAGAAAAATGTGCCCAAAAAAGCACCATTGAAAGCGAACATTCGACATTCGGTTTGTTCTTGGTGTTATCCTGATTTGAGTCTAGATGAATTGTGTTTACTAGCAAAAGATATTGGCTTAGTAGGAATAGATTTGATAGGACCCGAGGGGTGGCCTACCTTAAAAAAGCACGGACTTATTTCCACCATGTGTAATGGGGCCGAGTTGAGTTTGACCGAAGGTTTTAACCACACCGAATATCATCCCCAATTGATTGAAAACTATAGCCGCCAAATTGAACTGGTGGCAGCTGCTGGCTACACCAATTTAATTTGCTTCTCAGGCAATCGAAATGGGATGGACGATGAAACTGGTCTACAAAACTGTGTCGCAGGATTAAAGCAAATTCTACCCCTGGCTGAGGAAAAGGGCGTTGTTATTCAAATGGAGTTATTCAATTCAAAGGTCGATCATCCCGACTATATGTGCGACAACACAGCTTGGGGAATTGAATTGTGCAAACGCCTAGATTCCCCTAACTTTAAATTACTCTATGATATTTATCATATGCAAATTGAGGAAGGAGATATCATTCGAACGATAAGAGAAAATCACCGTTATTTTGGGCATTACCACACTGCTGGTGTCCCAGGACGACATGAAATTGAGGAGAATCAAGAATTGTTTTATCCCGCTATTATGAAGGCCATTGTGGAAACTGGATACGAAGGTTTTGTCGCTCAGGAATTTATTCCTACTCGGGAAGACCCAACCGAATCGCTGCGCAAAGCGATCGCACTATGCGACGTTTGATATCCGATAAATTGTAAGACCCCATCATTACTATTTTAAGCCTGCTTTGTTCGTATTAATGATTTTAAAACGCAAAGCATGAAACTATTTTCAAAACTCTTGATTGCCCTAGGAACCCTGGTCATTTTATCCTGTGGAAACCGTTCAGGAACTGATCCTCATTTAACCGTAGAAGAACAGCAAGAGGAACTGGAAATAAATCTTGTGGGGAAATGGAAAATTAGACGTCCATTGACGCCCGGGCTTTCCAATAAAAACAGCATTCCCTCCGAGTGTAGCTTGAATGAAATCGAATTTTTTGACGATCGTTCCTATATCATTTCGGTCAGTGTAGCAGATGAAGGTGGAGAAGAGTTGACTAGCGTTTTTCGAGGGCAATATGATTTAATGTTTTCAGAAGAAAATGGAGACCAAATTGTGTCTAAAATTGTCTTAATGGATCAAGATTATACATCCACCTCTAGTTTCCCGGAGACGGGGACAGTGGCTACACTTGATGAAATCGAATTGAGTGAAACTGAGGTGAGTTTCCGTTTACAATATGGTCCCTCAACAGCAGGATTTTGTTTGACGGGAGAAGTAGTTGAATTAACGGGGGATAAAGAGCCCGAAGTGGCTCCTGATGCTCCAGCGAATTCCAATCACCAACTCATTCAAAACGAATGGAGACTGGTAAGTGTTTTGGCCAGTATTGAAGGAGGTGAAGAAAGCCAAGAAGCGATTTGTGGTTTTCTTGAAGATGATTTCTATAACCGTTGTTTTGACGAAGAAACAGGTGAATTTAGTCAGGACTGTCCACAAGCAGTGACGACAACTTTATTGATTAGCGGCTATGGAACATATTTATTTAGCTATTACGATGCTCAAGAAGCACTCATTTCAACGGAGCAAGGGAAATGGCGTTGGAGAACGGATACTGCAACTCCCTACACCATTTTTGATGTAGCTGGAGGAGAGGATAGCTTTGAAGCAGCCGCTCAAAGTATCGAAATCGTATCCTTGGATGACGCTCGTATGGTTTTAGTGGAAAATGGAGAAGAAACCGATGCGAATGGAGCAACCGTTGCAGTGCGTTTTGAGTATATTTTCCAACTGGCTTCTTTGCCTTATGAAGGGCAAGATTGTGGTGACTTTACGGAATAACATCGGATTTAAGAAAAATGAAAAAACACCATTTTGGTTATCTTCTCTGCCTCAGTCTATTTTTGAGTACTGGATGTGGACCTAAAGAACGATCATTAAGTGAATTAAATCAAATTCAGGAAAATGGTCGTACCAACTATATTTACAAGGGAGAAGCATTTGAAGGCTTTGCCCTTATAGAAGAAGCAGGGCAGCTAATTGCAAAATACACCGTAGTAGCAGGGGAGTTCAACGGCCCAGCTTACTTTTACGACAAGGAGAATCGCCTCATACGCATGGAAACTTACCGCAAGGGTGTATTGAGTGGTCTTTATGAAGC
>WTJP01000034.1:0-8014 GCA_011526275.1 Candidatus Arcticimaribacter sp.
GCAGGGGTAGTGCCTTTGGCCTTTTTTAAAGAAGCGCAAGGGGAAAGTTATCTTTTGGAACGCGAAGTGGCAGAGCAGGAAAACCTTGCGTTTACTTTTCCTTGCCGTTGTATACAGTTGGAAGCAGAAACCGCATTGACCGCGGTGGGAATTACGGCTAAAGTAGCTGTTGTTTTGGCCGAGCACGATATTCCATGTAATGTGGTAGCGGCCTATCATCACGACTATTTTTTTGTTCCTGAAGCCATGGCCGAACAGGCCGTTGCGCTTTTGAATGCTGCGGGCTTGACTTCCTAAAAATTCTGTTAAAAAACGAAATGCTCTAAGGGAAGAAAGTCCTCTATCATAAAATTTGCTACCTTTGAGTAAGGAGTAATGATGCAGTCATGCAAGAAACGAATCAACGTGTTGCGACCCTAGAAAAAAACATAGTGTTGTTGCTGAACAAGCTAAAAGACAACCACTATGCCATCACGTCGCTACGTTCTCAACTCGAGGAAAGTAAGCACCAAGCGCAAGCTTTAATCGAGGAAAATACCGCCCTAAAATCGGAAAACGATTCGTTGACGGTGGCCAATTCACTACTCGGCAGTAACGAAAGTAATGCGACAACCAAACATAAAATAAATACCTTAATAGAACAGGTCGATGCATGCATCAACCAGTTACACGAAATGGTATGAGTGAATTGCTAAAAATAAAGTTGACGATCGCCGATCGCGTCTATCCACTCTCGGTAGCCCCCGAGCAGGAGGAAGCCTTGCGCTCTTCAGCAAAAAAAATTGAAGCAATGATCAAACAGTTGGAACAAAGCTATGCGGTGCGCGACAAGCAAGATGTATTGGCCATGTGTGCCCTGCAATATGCCACGCAAGTCGAGCAAAACCGTAAAAATGAAAAAGAAAGTACCGCCGTTGACACGGCTACTTTGGATCATCTCAACCAGATGATTCAAGAGCATATGGCTACTTTCTGATGCGTTCTTTAGAATAGATACACTACTGCCTGTATTGGTTTACTTTTTTGATAAACTCAACGAACTTTTTTTTAAAAGAGGTGAGTCCATATGGTAAAAGCAAGCTGTCTTGAACAGATCCTTGATCCATAGGTTAGCCGCAATCCTGTTATTTAGGAGTTTATACAAAATCTAGATCGGTACAGGCTTTTTTAATTTAAACGATATGACAACAAGCATACTCATCACCGCAGCTGCCCTAGGAGGCGCCCTTTTAGGGATAGTCGTCCAGCAGCTCATTCAGCGCAGCAAGGCGCAAAATAAAATCAAGAAAAGCGAGCAACAAGCCAAACGCATTATCAAGAAGGCGCACCAAGAGTCCGACCGGATTAAGAAAGACAAAATGTTGCAAGCCAAGGAGCGTTTTATCGAGTTAAAAGCAGAACACGAAAAGGTTATTTTCAATCGTGAAAAAAAGATTAGTGAGATTGAAAAACGCGCCAGAGATAAAGAAAACTCACTCAACAAAGAACTTTCAAGAACAAAAAACAACAACGATCGCTTAGAGCAAAAAGCCAACAACTTGGACCAACGTATCCAAAACATTGACCGTAAACGCTCTGAGTTAGAAAAGGCAGAAAAACGCTACCAAGAACAGTTGGAAGTAGTTTCTGGTTTAAGTGCCGAGCAAGCCAAAAGTGAGTTAGTCGCATCGCTTGAAGACAGTGCACGCACCGAGGCCATGTCGTATATCCAAAAATCAATCGAAGAGGCGAAATTGTCTGCCGAACAAGAAGCCAAGAAAATCATCATCAACACCATTCAACGCATTGGGACAGAAGAAGCAGTTGAAAATTGTGTCTCTGTCTTTAATATTGATTCCGATGATGTGAAGGGTCGAATTATTGGTCGCGAAGGAAGAAACATCCGTGCGATTGAAGCAGCGACAGGGGTAGAGATTATCGTAGATGATACTCCCGAAGCGATTATCCTTTCTTGTTTTGATTCTGTACGTCGCGAAATCGCCCGCCTATCGTTGCACCGTTTGGTGACCGACGGACGTATTCACCCTGCACGTATTGAGGAAGTAGTGCGCAAGACCACCAAGCAAATCGAGAATGAGATTGCAGAAGTAGGAAAACGCACTGTGATTGATTTAGGGATTCACGGTCTAAGTCCAGAACTCATTAAAATGGTTGGACGTATGAAATACCGTTCCTCTTACGGTCAAAACCTGTTACAGCACTCACGCGAGGTAGCTAAACTTTGCGGGGTAATGGCTTCCGAGCTGGGGATTAACCCTAAATTGGCTAAACGTGCTGGTCTGCTCCACGATATTGGAAAAGTGCCAGAAGAAGAGACGGAAGTACCTCACGCTATCTTAGGGATGCAGTGGGCCGAAAAACACGGGGAAAAACCCGAAGTGTGCAACGCTATTGGTGCTCACCACGACGAGATAGAAATGACCTCATTATTGTCGCCCATAGTACAAGTATGTGATGCGATTTCAGGAGCTCGCCCTGGGGCACGTCGACAAGTATTGGACAGTTATATTCAACGTTTAAAAGATTTAGAGAAAATCGCTTATGACTTTAATGGCGTAAGTAAGGCCTATGCTATTCAAGCGGGAAGAGAACTACGTGTGATTGTAGAAAGCGAAAAGGTGTCCGATAACAATGCGGCAGAACTTTCCTTCCAGATATCTCAAAAAATCCAAACCGATTTAACGTATCCCGGACAAGTGAAAGTTACCGTAATACGCGAAACACGCGCCGTAAACGTAGCGAAATAAATTTCTAGGGAACTAGCGCAGTGTACAGTAGTGCCGCTAGCGTCGCGCCTATAATAGGGCCAACAATAGGTACCCAACTGTAGGCCCAATCGGCCATGGCTTTCTTTCCACGAAGCAGTTGATAGGCGAGTCGTGGTCCAAAGTCCCGTGCTGGATTTATAGCATAGCCCGTGGTACCTCCTAAGCTCATTCCGATGACCCAGACCAATAGCGCCACTGGAAGTGCTTCTAAAGAGCCAATCCCAAAGTTCTGGGTTTCCATCCCTTCGATAACAATATTAGGAGAAACGATAAATAATATTCCGAATATCAGGACAAAGGTGCCAAGGGTTTCACTAAAAAGGTTGTTTTTCAAATTCCGAATGGCAGGGGCAGTACAAAAAGAACCTCTAATGGTGGCTTCATCATCGGTTGCGCGATAATGATCTATATAGAGGAAATAATTCAGACTGGTCCCCAGCATAGCTCCTATAACCTGCGCTACTATATAAAGGGGTACGAGTGACCAAGAGAACTTTCCAGCAACAGCAAGACCCAGGCTTACTGCAGGGTTGAGGTGGGCGCCACTAAATTGCCCTGTAACATAGGCCCCAACAAAAACTGCAAAACCCCAAGCCGTAGTAATCAAGACCAAAGCACTTTGGTTTTCGCCATAGGTTTTTTTAAGACTCACGTTGGCTACTACACCATTTCCTAATAAAATGAGTAATGCAGTTCCAATAATTTCAGCTAAAAATGGTGTCATCATGCGATTTGATAATTATGCGTTAAGGTAGTAAAGTTTTCAATTTGATTTTTGATCCAGTTTTGATCTTCCCCCATTTCCTCGGCCATAATCTGCGCCACTTGAGCGGCTAGGTTTTTAGCTTCAGCTGCGTTGAGGAAGAGCGTTCGTGTGCGTCGGGCGAGGACATCTTCAACGGTCATGGCCATTTCTTCTCTAACAGCCCAAATAATTTGATTTTTGGTGAGATGTACTGCCTCACTCAAACTGGTATTCCCCTCTTCATCTAGGGCACTAATCTTGTCGATATCGGTGCCATAAACATGCATGGGGTTAGACCAATCGGAGTTGTAGTCATAGCCATGAATGGGTAAACTGTGGGTAATACAGGCGCGTTCAGGTAGCCCGCCCACCGATTGAGCGGTGTTGATTAAATCTTCCGACATTTTGCGGTAGGTGGTCCATTTTCCGCCTAAAATACTCACCAAACCAGAGGTGCTTACTGTAACCTTATGGTGGCGAGAAATTTCTTTGGTGGCACTCCCGTTATCTTCAGGAGCTGCAAGTGGGCGTAAACCAGAAAAGACACTTTTCACATCGGCCCGTGTGGGCTGTTTGGTCATGTAGGCGCCCGCATTTTCTAGAATAAATTCAATTTCTTCTTCCAGTGCAGTTGGTTCTTCATTTGGCGCTTCTATAAGGGTATCGGTCGTTCCTACCACCACATAATCGTTCCAAGGCACGGCAAAGAGTACCCGTCCATCGGTGGTATGGGGAACCATAATGGCATGGGGTCCATTGAGGAAGGATTGGTCGAGCACGATATGCACCCCTTGACTGGGGACAATGAGTTTTCTACTGCCCGGTTGATCCATTTGAAGGATTTCGTCGGAAAACACCCCCGTGGCGTTGATCACTACCTTGGCAGAGATTTCAAATTCTTCGCCGCTCAATTCATCTTGCGCACGAACACCCGTGACCATATCCCCGTCTTTCAGCAGACCTTTAACGCCAAAGTAGTTCAATAGACTCGCCCCGTGATTTTCGGCTGTTTGGGCTAAACTAACGGCCATACGGGCATCGTCGAACTGTCCGTCGTGATAGATGACTCCTCCTCGGAGTCCTTTTTTCTTTACATTGGGAATGAGTTCAATGGTTTCCTCTCGGTCGAGCAGGGTGGAAGGGCCAAGCCCCAAGTTCCCCGCCATCATATCATAGATTTTTAGTCCAATGCCATAGAAAGGGCTGTTCCACCAATCGTAGGAAGGGATCACAAAGCTGAGGTCTTGTACCAAATGAGGTGCGTTTTTACGCATGATACCCCGCTCTTTAAGCGCTTCAATAACCAAGGAGATATCCCCATTTTGGAGATAACGTACCCCACCGTGTACCAGTTTGGTACTGCGGGAAGAGGTCCCCTTGGCAAAATCATTTTTTTCCAATAAAAGGGTGCGGTAGCCCCGACTAGCAGCATCGACGGCTGCTCCTAGTCCAGAGGCACCTCCGCCAATGATGAGCACATCCCAGGGTTTCTTTTTTGAGTTTACTTTTTTAAGGTGTACGCTTCTTTTCATTTTCTTTTTCTAAGACAATAGTTTAGGGACACGTTGTTCCCAAAGGGTTAAGCATCGTTTATTGTGGCTGTTTTCTTGTGGAGAGAAAACACGGTCTTCTTTCCAGATGGCCTTTAGTTCATCTTCATCTTTCCAAAAACCAACAGCAAGCCCTGCAAAGAAAGCAGCGCCCAGGGCAGTCGTTTCGGTGGTGTTGGGTCGCACCACTTGCTTTTGAAGCAAGTCGGCTTGGATTTGCATCAATAAATCATTTCCTGTGGCTCCCCCATCTACTTTAAGGGAGGAAAATTCCACCCCGGCATCTTTTTGCATCTCGATGATGATATCTCTCGAGCGCAGGGCTATGGCCTCTAGGGCAGCACGGGCGATATGTCCTTTTTCTGTCCCTCGGGTAATTCCCATAATTGCTCCTGTGGCCTCAGGGTCCCAATAGGGTGCCCCTAAACCAGAGAGGGCCGGGACAAAGGTTACTCCGCCATTGTGTTCCACGGTTTTGGCCAAGGCTTCGATTTCTGGTGCGCTGGAAATCATTTGCAATTGATCGCGTAACCATTGTACAAGTGCCCCAGCGATAAATACACTTCCTTCAAGGGCGTAAAATGTTTTTCCGTTGCGTTGCCAGCCAATGGTGGTGAGCATTTTGTTTTGCGATTCTACGGCTTTTTCACCTGTGTTCATGATACAGAAACAGCCGGTGCCATAGGTATTTTTCACATCTCCAGGAGCAAGGCAGAGTTGTCCAAACAGGGCGGCCTGTTGATCGCCTGCAATCCCGCTAATGGGAATGGCTGTTCCCAACACATCGACAGCAGTTTCGCCTACTTTTTCAGAAGAACTAACCACGGTGGGAAGTAAACTAGCGGGAATATCGAGTAAATCGAGTAGTTCTTGGTCCCATTGAAGCTCGTGAATATTGTAGAGTAAGGTTCTACTGGCATTGGTTACATCGGTGGTATGCACTTTGCCTTGGGTTAAATTCCAAATCAACCAACTATCCACTGTTCCAAAGGCTAATTCGCCCGCTTCAGCACGTTTACGGATGCTGGGGTCACTGTCGAGGATCCACTTGATTTTAGTACCCGAGAAATAGGCGTCAAGCACAAGGCCTGTTTTGTTGAGAAAAGTAGCAGCATGGTCGCTTAAGCTTTCACAAATGGAGGCAGTGCGTCGGTCTTGCCAAACAATGGCTTTGTGCACGGGTGCACCGGTAGCTCTATCCCAAACAATGGTGGTTTCGCGTTGATTGGTGATGCCCATAGCAGCGATATCAGTTGGCTCAATACCATCGGTGGCCATGACCTCACGAATGGCCTTTAGCTGGGTTTCCCAAATCTCTTGCGCGTCGTGTTCCACCCAGCTTTCTTCTGGGAAATATTGAGGGAACTCGTGTTGAGCAACGGCTTTTTGTTCGCCTTGATGATCAAAAAGGATGGCGCGGGAACTGGTCGTTCCTGCATCGATGGCTAGAATATATCGCATAAAAACTTGTCTTTTGTTTGCACCTCAATGTACTAAAAAAACAAAGTCTAATTGCTTTTCGCTTTCCAATCTTCCTTAAAGTGAAAAAAGAAGTTCGCCCAGATGATTTTTGCCCATGCATTCAATAGCGGAGCCAATAAAATCATGGCGCCACAAATCATTCCAAAAGTGGCTAAAAATGAAAATTCGCCCGAAAGGAATAGATTGAGTACAATTATTCCCACCATTAAGGCCACCCCAAGGGCATAGGCTACATACATGGAACCATAGTAAAAACTGGGTTCTAAATGATAGTTTAAATTACAGTTTGGACAGGATTTTCTCACCTTAGTAAAAGCAGTTAAGTCGTATACCTTTCGTTCTAAAAAAGGACCCTCATGACATTGTGGACATTTTATAAAGAGGATGCTGTAGAGTTTGGAGCCTTTCATTTTTAAGGGATGATTTTTACCAAAATAACAACTATCTGTTGAAAAAGGGGAGGAGTTATTTCATTTTTTTATCTTGGGGGCGAAACAAAATCGAAACATGTCAACTTTAAACGATTTCCAACTTAAATCTGAACAAGAGTACCTAGAAGCCTATCGAAAATCAATTGAGCAACCTGCTCAATTCTGGGGAGATATAGCCGCCACTTTTCGTTGGAAATCGCCTTGGGAAGAAGTGTTGCGTTATGACTGGACACAGCCAAAAACAGAATGGTTTATTGGGGGGAAATTAAATATTACCGAAAACTGTTTGGATCGTCACGTGGAGGCTCATCCCGATAAATTGGCTTTGATTTGGGAGTCGAATGACCCCAACGATGCAACAGTACAATATACTTATCAAGAATTACTTATCGCCGTTTCTCGTTTTGCAAATGGCTTAAAAAACCAAGGGATAAAAAAAGGGGATAGGGTTTGTCTTTACATGCCCATGATACCAGAATTGACCATAGCTGTTTTGGCTTGTGCCCGAATAGGAGCAATACATTCTGTGGTTTTTGCTGGGTTTTCTTCTTCTGCTTTAGCTGCGCGAATAAACGATGCCCAATGCGCTATACTAATTACCGCTGATGGCGGTTTCCGTGGCGATAAAGTTATTCCTTTGAAGGATATAGCCGATGAAGCTTTAGCAAGTTGCCCTAGTGTAAAACGGTGTATTGTTTTTCAACGCACTTTTCGCCAAATTCATTGGGAAGAGAAGCGCGACATTTGGTGGCATGACTTTATTCACGGCTTGTCAGACACTTGTGTGCCTACTGAAATGGATGCCGAAGACCCTTTGTTTATTTTATACACTTCGGGATCTACCGGGCAACCCAAAGGGATGCTGCATACTTGCGGAGGATATATGGTCTATACTGCCTATACCTTCCTCAATGTTTTTCAGTATCAAAAGGAGGATATATTTTGGTGCACTGCCGATATAGGATGGATCACCGGACACAGTTATATGGTTTATGGACCTTTAGCTTGTGGGGCTACGACCTTGCATTATGAAGGAGT
>WTJP01000034.1:8114-11111 GCA_011526275.1 Candidatus Arcticimaribacter sp.
ACAGGAGGGATTTTAATTTCTTCGCTCGCTGGAGTAACAAAACAACAACCCACTTTTGCCACCCTGCCCTTGCCCGGAGTTCAAGCTGCATTGGTCGATGACAAAGGAAAAGTTTTGATGGATCAAGAAGCGGAGGGGATTTTGACTATCAACCATCCATGGCCAGGAATAGCCCGAACCATTTACGGTAACCATCAACGTTATAAAGAAACTTATTTTTCTGCTTTTGAAGGGCGCTATTTCCCTGGCGATGGCGCTTTGCGCGATGCCAACGGGAATTACCGTATAACCGGAAGAGTCGATGATGTTGTTATTGTTTCGGGTCATAACTTAGGGACAGCACCAATCGAGAACGCAATAAATGCACATGAAGCTGTGGTGGAAAGCGCTGTGGTAGGTTTCCCGCATGACATTAAAGGGAACGCTTTAGCTGCCTTTGTCGTGCTTTATGAAGATAGGGAAGCTAGTGATGAAATAGTCCTAGAAATTGGTCAAGAAGTACGAAAACAAATCGGAGCTGTGGCGCATCCCGATCGCATTCATATCGTTCCCGGTTTACCAAAAACAAGGAGTGGGAAAATCATGCGACGTATCTTACGGAAACTAGCGGCCAATGAAGCAGAGGCCTTGGGCGATATAACGACCTTGTTGAACCCTGAAGTAGTAGAGGAGATTCAAAAAGTATTAGCGCAAGAATAATACAATTGATCCAATAGCAGTAAGCAGTAAAATGAGTTTCCGATAGTTTTGATCGTTAATTCGTGCTACTAATTTCACCCCAACCACTAAGCCCAAAAACAGAAAAGGAAAAAAAGAGAGGCTGGTAAGCAGTGTAGTGTAGTCAATGGTTTCCCACACCAAGACATGAAAGGGTACTTTAAACAGATTGATGATAAAAAACACATAGGCCGATGTCCCGATAAAAACATTCTTCGGCAATCGCATGGCGAGAAAATAAATATTGGTCACCGCTCCAGCCAAGTTTCCCACCATGGTCGTAAAACCAGCTAAAATTCCAAGTCCACTGCCAAACGACCAATGACTTGGCACCCCTTTGAGCGGATAGCGTTCCCAATAGAGCAGCAGCAGGGTGGTTAGTAAAATAAGTCCGGCCATCCCCAATTTAAAGCTGTTTTCATCCAGTAATTCACCGAAGTAAGTGCCGAGTACCACCCCGAGAATCATCCAAGGAATTAGGATAAAAACATACTTCCAGTGGGCGTGTTTTTTGTAATAAATGATGGCGAAAATATCCCCTCCAATCAGCAAGGGCATGAGAATTCCTGTGGAGGCTTTTGCGCCAAAGGCAAAAACAAATAAGATCACGATAAAAACCGCAATACCTTTTACCCCCGATTTGGCTACCCCCAATAGAAAGGCACCTAGCGCTGCGAGTAGAAAGGAGAAATTTAAAAAAGTAGGAAGGGTTTCTAACATGAGCGCAATATTACATTTTTCTTCCTTTTTGACTGAAAACAAATGACGATATTTGCAATGAAATTTAGATTTTGAAAAACCTTTCCCCCGCCATTCGGTATATGCTTCTCAGCACAACGGCTTTTGCCTTTATGAATGCATTGGTAAAATTCCTCATTCATTTCCCCACCTTTGAATTGGTTTTTTTTCGCTCGCTAGGGACTTTGATTTTGACCTATTTCTTGATGCAGTCCAGGGGGGTGTCTTTACGTCCAAATAGACCTTTTCTTTTATTGCTACGCGGATTTGTAGGTGTGACCTCTATGTCCTTGTTCTTTTTAGGAATCCATTATATACCCATTGGTTCAGCCGTAACTGTACGCTATATTGCCCCTTTATTCGGTGGGGTTTTAGCCGTTATCTTCTTAAAGGAAAAGATTTATCCTTTGCAGTGGGTCTTTTACCTTTTTGCCTTTGCTGGCGTGGTTTTAATCAAAGGGTTTGACACGAGCATTAGTTTGTTTGGGGTGGCAATCGTCGTTGGGGCTGCTTTTTTTAGCGCTATCGTTTACATCATCATTTCAAAAATTGGTCATCAAGACCATCCGTTACGAGTGGTTTTCTTTTTTATGGGAATTGCGACCATGGTGGGTGGAATTGGGAGTACCCAAAATTTCTTACTCCCTAATACTTTAGACCTAACGCTTTTGTTACTCTTGGGGGTTTTTGGCTTTTTCGGGCAATACTTTATGACCAAGGCCTTTCAGCAAGGGGAAGCCAGTAAAGTGGCTCCTTTCAAATATGTTGAAGTTATTTTTACCCTAAGTTTTGGGGTGTATTTATTCGATGAAGTCTATACCTTTCAAAGTCTGTTGGGAATCGCTATGGTCATTAGCGGATTAACAGCCAGTGTACTTTACAAAGAGCGAAAAAATCGAGCATTGGGCAGCTAATACCTTCCGGATAGCTTTTGCTAGATAAAGCCCTAATTTCCATTTTATTCGATTTTACAAAAATCACTATCTTTCTGATTATTTTGATTTTATGAAGGATTTGAAGTACCTCTTTGCCTACACTGTGCCTTTGGCTGCATTTGTTTCGGTAGGTGGTTATGGTTTGACTGTGTTTACTGCCCCCATTTATGTCTTTGTGTTTATTCCGCTTTTGGAAATGGTTTTAGCTGATTACGACAAACAATACACCGAAGAAGAAAAAAACAATCGCAAGTTCAATCGGTTTTTTGATGTTTTATTGTACCTCAATATTCCTTTTGTCTTTGGAGTACTGTTCTATGGTTTTTTCCAATTGTATTCCAATACCTACACCAACACCGAATATTTTGGTATCATCCTTTCCCTCGGGATTTTATTGGCAACCAATGCTATAAATGTGGCCCATGAGCTAGGCCATAGAACCACCACCTTTGATCGGACTCTTGGTAAATTGTTGTTGCTGCCTTGTTTGTATATGCACTTCTATTTGGAGCACAATTTCGGACACCATAAAAATGTAGCTACGCCTCAAGATCCTGCAACCTCACGATTAAACCAAACAGTGTATGGTTTTTGGATTACTTCTGTT
>WTJP01000127.1:0-10160 GCA_011526275.1 Candidatus Arcticimaribacter sp.
AAACCCTTTTTCTCCTCCCACAACACTAGTGAGTAAAAAAATTTGAAGTTTTTTTGTTGCTGTCCTGTAATGGAGATTGAGGCTTCTCGTTTTTAGGAAGTTACAAGATAGAAAAAAATTTGAAATGAAAAAATATTTTTTCGGTAGCGTAAATCGATTGCAGTTTAACGCTTGTCTTTCCACACTTGATAAAGTGCGTTGAGATCATAGTCTACCGCAGCTGGCTGCTCAATTAGATAGCCATCCGCAAAGGCACGTTGCAAAATATCTTCAATAAGATAATCTTCTAAAACCGCTTCAGGATTGTATTGATCTTTGAGGGAAAGTTGGAAAAGAGACGCGGTGGTTTGATACACAAAAGCTTTCCAACCCGTGCGTAATTCCTTCACCAAATCAAAAGTAGTGGATCCTGTTTGTCGATGAACCAAGCGAATCAAAATACGCCCTTGCGATTTAGAGAGCTTTTTAAGTTCTTCTTCAAACTCTTCATAAATGAACTTCTCCAATCGTTTAAGGTACTTTTTGCGTTCGCGTTTACCCTTAATGTTTTCCAATCGTTCATTGAGCACCGTCAAACGGTCAGCGGCAAGTTTAGCATAAGGATAGACCCGAAAGACACGACGTCTTAAGATAATATACCGCTTAAGCTCTTCTCGGGATTTGAAACGCAAAGGTTGAAAAACGACCACTTCTTTTAAGCTAATCCCGTATTGGGGAATACTATCGCCATCGAGTAAATAGAGGTTTTCGCCCGTATTGTCTTGTGCATATAGGTACGTAAATGCAAATAAGAGAAGGACGAAAAGGCCGTTCTTTTTCATAGGGCAAAGGTAAAGATATAAGCCAATTATTGTCTTCTATTATTGAAAGGATAATGTTAAATTAGCTTCTTCAAATAAAAAAAGACTATGCAAATACTGAACGATGCGTCGATTAAATTTCTAGAGCAATACCTCAACAATGCAGCGCCGACTGGCTATGAAGCAGGAGGACAAAAAATTTGGATGGACTATTTACGTCCCTATGTAGATACCTTTATTACCGACACCTACGGTACTGCAGTTGGTGTCATCAACCCCGATGCTCCCTTTAAGGTGGTTATCGAAGGACATAGCGATGAGATCTCATGGTATGTAAACTATATCAGTGACGATGGATTAATTTATGTGATTCGTAATGGCGGGAGCGACCACCAAATTGCACCCTCAAAATGGGTGAATATTCACACCAAAAAAGGAATTGTGAAAGGCGTGTTTGGATGGCCAGCTATTCACACCAGAAAATCGGGGAAAGAGGAAACACCTAAACTCGACAACATCTTTATAGATGTGGGTGCCAAAGACAAAAAGGGCGTTGAAGAATTAGGGGTGCATGTAGGCTGTGTAATTACTTACCCAGACCAATTCCATATTCTCAATGAAAATAAGTTTGTGTGTCGCGCCATCGACAACCGTGCCGGTGGGTTTATGATTGCTGAAGTAGCTCGTTTGATTAAAGAGAATAAAAAAGAACTCCCTTTTGGTTTATACATCACCAACTCGGTACAGGAAGAAGTAGGTTTGCGAGGAGCAGAAATGATTACTCAAACCCTACAACCCGATTTAGCTATTGTAACCGATGTGTGCCATGACACCACTACCCCAATGATCAACAAGAAAGAGCAAGGACATACCAAAATTGGCGACGGACCCGTAATTTCCTACGCGCCTGCTGTGCACAACTTACTGCGTGAACGAATTATTGAAACGGCAGAAGCAAAAGACATTCCCTTCCAACGCCTAGCCTCTTCGCGTTTTACAGGAACCGATACCGATGCCTTTGCCTATAGTAATGGTGGGGTAGCCTCGGCTTTAATTTCACTCCCTTTACGTTATATGCATACTACCGTAGAGATGGTACAAAAAGAGGATGTTGAAAATGTAATTCGTTTGATTTACGAAACGCTTTTAACGATAAAACCAGAAGACTCGTTCAGTTACTTTGACTAAGCAAAAAGTCTAGTACTTTAACCCTACACATCCCTTTGGCTCGACTAGAGGGATTTTTTTTGCATCAGTCGCTTCGCTCCTTCGCAAATCTGAGGGGGTCGAAAGGCTCTATGTCAATGGCTAGAGTATCATACACGAGGAATAAGGTATCCTTACATAACAGAGAATGCATGCGTTACAAATGCGCGTTATAACAGCCAGGATTAAAAGTTTCGCTTAAGCAAAGCACGGTTAATGTTCCGCACAGCTGCGGGACCTTCGTAAACAAAACCGGTATATAGTTGTACCAAAGCTGCACCAGCATCTAATTTCTCTAGCGCATCTTCTGGAGTGTGGATTCCTCCTACCCCAATGATAGGAAAGGCATGATTGCTTTTTTCAACCAAAAAGCGAATAACTTCGGTACTGCGTTGGGTCAAGGGTTTTCCACTCAAACCACCCATTTCGGTTTTGTGCTTTGATTGAAGCCCCTCCCGACTTAAAGTAGTATTGGTAGCAATTACACCGTCTATTTTCACTGTAGTAACAATATCGATGATGTCGAGCAATTGATCGTCGCTCAAATCTGGAGCAATTTTTAATAAGATAGGTTTAGGCTGCTCCTTTTTATCGTTTAAATCTTTTAGGGTGGACAAAAGGTGGGTTAAGGGCTCCTTGTCTTGGAGCGCGCGTAAATTGGGTGTGTTGGGAGAGCTAACATTAACCACAAAATAGTCCACATAATCAAAGAGGGCATTGAAGCAGTATATGTAATCGTTGACTGCTTCTTCGTTGGGGGTCACTTTGTTTTTCCCGATGTTTCCTCCAATCAAAACATGGGTATTCTTCTTTAGGCGCTTTACAGCATCGTCAACACCTTCGTTATTGAACCCCATACGGTTGATAATCGCCTCATCTTCTTGCAAACGAAATAAGCGTTTTTTAGGATTCCCAGGCTGCCCTTTAGGGGTCAAAGTCCCGATTTCAATAAAGCCAAAACCAAAATTGGAAAGCTCTTTATACAAGACTGCATTTTTATCAAAACCTGCGGCTAGTCCTACAGGATTAGGAAATGTCAAACCAAAAACCTTGCGTTCCAATCGCGGATCTTTCACCTGATAAAGCGCACGAATCACCACAGAAGCAAAAGGCAATGCGGAAAGGAATTTTATCAACGAAAAAGTGAAGTAGTGTACCCTTTCAGGGTCAAAGCGAAACAATAGGGGCTTGATGAGTTTTTGGTACATCTTAAGATTTTTACAAAAATAAAAAAACCAACCCGGAAGTGGATTGGTTTTTAAAAGTTTGCAAGCAAATGGCTTACTTTTTTTCTTTGGGCTGTAGCTTTTGGCTTAATTCCAGAGAAATTGAACTGCGCTCCATTTTAATCTTCCCTGCCAAAGTTTCTACAACACAGGTATCGTCTTTGTCGTTGAGTTCAGCAATCTTCCCGTGCATACCGCTTTTGGTAATTACGCGATCTCCTTTCTTGAGATCGTTCATAAAATTGCGTTCTTTCTTTTGGCGTCGTTGTTGGGGTAGGATGATGAAGAACACAAACACCACCAACATGATGAGTAAAAAGGGGAGTTGATCCATTGCTTAGTTTTGTAAACGTGCAGCTGCAGCAGCCTCGCGTTGTTGTTGTTTAACTGGGTCAGCTTGTACCATTGCTTTGATACGGATAGTCTCACGACCTGAATCTGTATTGGCAGAGATGGTTACTGTTTTTTGCTGTAAGTTAGGTTTGTTGCTTGAGTCAAAGCTTACACGGATTTGCCCAGTAGCTCCAGGAGCGATAGGTGTGTTCTTTGGATACTCAGGTACAGTACAACCACAGCTACCACGAGCATCAACAATGACCAAATCAGACTTACCGGTGTTGGTAAAAGTAAAGAGTGTTTCTACACGCTCTCCTTCTTGGATAGTTCCAAAATCGTGGATGGTTTTGTCAAACGTCATTACAGGTGCATTCGAAACCGCTTTTGCAGACGATGCTTCTACTGCTGTAGCAGGTGCTTCTTTCTTTTCGGTGTTTTCGCCGCAAGCCGTAAATGTTAAGGCTAGAGCGGTAAGAGATAAAATCAAGTATTTTTTCATTCTAAAAGGTATTTTTTTCCTCCAACAAATTAACAAAAATTATTCCAATAAGCCACGTCCCTGCTTTTGGATTCTATTGTCTTTTACAAAGCTCTTTACTAGGCTATCTAAAACCCCATTGATGAACTGATTACTCTTGGGGGTGGAGTATTCTTTTGCAATCTCAAGATATTCGTT
This sequence comes from Candidatus Arcticimaribacter sp., assembly GCA_011526275.1. Lineage (GTDB taxonomy): Bacteria > Bacteroidota > Bacteroidia > Flavobacteriales > Flavobacteriaceae > Arcticimaribacter. The sequence goes on from WTJP01000127.1 coordinate 4,245, forward strand.
TAGGGTTACTTTCGGGGGAATATCATCGAAGTAAATGAGCTCGGCCAAAGCAATCTTAATCAACAAACTATCTAAGGTTGCGATGCGGTCTTTATCCCAATTGGGGGTTTTGCCCTCAAACTCTTGTTGTAAACTATCTTCATTGGTAATGACTTTCTCATAAAGGCTTTTTCCAAAATCAATATCTTCTTGCTTCTCGGCTATATTTGGAAAATTAAGCGATGACTGATCGTCTTCACGCAGCTTGCGCAATTGCTTTAGTAAATAGGTATTGACAACAGGAAGGTCATCGACCCATTGCATATCTAAATCTTCAATATAACGGTAGAGCTGATCATCGGGAGCAATGATATCACGAAACAATTCTACCAAGAATTTTTGCTGTTCTTTAAAGCTAGGGTTTTCCAGTGCGGAAAACGCTTCATACAAGGAGGAAGCAGTGATTTTTTCAAAAAGTTTGCGGATATATTCGAACTCCAACTCCCATAAAGTGAGTTTATTCTGCTCCATTTTTTGAATTAAAAAAGGATGCTTTGCAATGTTGGCTAACGGGTTTAAGTCTTCAATTTTGGGATAATGCGGATTTAGCGGGGTATCACTACGGCGTTGTGCCGTTTGAATCTTGTTTTGTTCCGACGCAAATTCCCAAAGTGCTTTGAATAAGGCCAAGTGGGTGAGATAGAGCAATCCCATATCGTGGCAGCTGCGTTGAATGGACTTAACCCCTTCCTTTAAAACTTGGGCGTTACCGTTGTATTGTGCATAAACTGCCTGAACTACTTTTACGCGAATTTGTCGTCGTGTTAACATGTACAAAGAACTTTTACAGTGCAAAAATACGGTTTTTTCGGTCGGAAGTATTTCCAATTAATCTTTAATTTTTCATGAAGGCCAAAGTCAATTGTTTACCTTTGGCTTGTTCGACTATGAAGGAATTACAGTATCTCAACAAATACCTCTACACCTACCGAAAAAAACTTCTGATTGGTGTATTTATTACGATTATAGCGAGAATATTTTCTTTGTTCACGCCGCGTTTGGTGGGAAATTCCATGACTGCGATTGAACGTTATTTACAAAACACCAATGAGGATGCTACTACCCTCCGCAACTATTTATTCCTCAACATCGCTTTGATTGTAGCCGCTTCTTTGGTTTCGGGCTTCTTCACCTTTTTAATGCGACAAACCATCATCAATGTATCGCGATATATTGAATATGACCTTAAGAATGAAATCTATCAACACTACCAAGTGCTGTGCAGTACCTTTTACAAAAAGAATCGCACAGGAGATTTAATGAGTCGGATTAGTGAAGATGTTAGCAAAGTGCGCATGTATTTTGGCCCTGCATTGATGTATAGCATCAACACCATTGCCCTGTTTATTATTGTCATAAGTTATATGGTGAGCATCGCCCCTAGTTTAACCCTCTATACCTTACTCCCCTTACCTATTCTTTCTGTAACGATTTACAAACTAAGTCGCGCTATCAATATCAGAAGTACAGCGGTACAAGAAACCTTGTCAAAGCTATCTGCCTTTGCGCAAGAAAGTTTTAGTGGTATTGGGGTAATTAAGTCGTATAACTTGCAACCCACTATTGAAGGACAATTCTCTGCTCTAGCAATAGAGAGTAAAGATCAAAATGTCGCATTGGCTAAGGTACAAGCTTGGTTTTTCCCGCTAATGATTTTACTCATCGGGTTCAGTAATCTTTTGGTTATTTATGTCGGAGGAAAACAATACATCGCAGGAGAAATAGAAATTGGTGTATTGGCCGAGTTCATCATCTATGTCACCATGCTCACTTGGCCAGTAGCCACGGTAGGTTGGGTTACCTCTATCGTTCAACAAGCAGAAGCCTCTCAAAAAAGAATCAATGCATTTCTAAAAGAAGAACCGACCATAAAAGATGGTTTTTCCTCTAAAAAAATCAAAGCGGCTTCCATCGTTTTTGAGGAGGTTTCGTTTACCTATCCCGATACGGGAATCCGAGCTCTAGACACTATTTCTTTTAGTCTAGCCCCCGGAGAAACACTTGGAATCATTGGGAAGACAGGATCGGGGAAATCAACTTTATTGGACCTCATTGCGCGTTTGTATGATCCAAGTGATGGAAAGGTAATTATCGACCAACAAAATGTAAATGCCTATGCTTTACAAGCGTTGAGAAATGTCATTGGGTATGTCCCTCAAAATCCCTTCTTATTTTCAGAATCCATTGAGGAAAATATTCGTTTTGGAAAAGCCGAAGCAAGTTTAGAAGAAATTAAAAATGCTGCTAAGCTCGCAGCTGTACACGACAACATTAAAAACTTTAAAGCGGGGTACAACACCCTGTTAGGAGAACGGGGGGTCACCTTATCTGGCGGACAAATACAACGCATCTCCATTGCTAGGGCTTTAATTAAAGACCCAGCAATTCTGCTCTTCGATGATTGCTTGTCTGCCGTAGATGCCGATACTGAAGAACAAATCCTTCAGCACCTTACTCAAATTAGCGAAAACAAGACTAGCTGTATAGTAAGCCATCGCGTTTCCTCGGTTCAGCACGCAGATAAAATCATCGTACTTGAAGAGGGGAAAATCATACAAGAAGGAAGTCATCAAAAGCTGATAAAACAGCCTGGACACTACCAAGATTTGGCCCTAAAACAAAGCGACTAATTTATTCACTCGTTTATTTTGTTTAATCATTTTTAGCTATATTGGGCGAGATTGCCTAATTTTGGTGAACAATTTGACTATAAAGCGAAACTAATTGAACAAATAATGGAAGCATCTCAGGAAGAAATCAATTCTAAAGTACTTCGTGCAGGACGAAGAACGTATTTCTTCGACGTAAGAGAAACCAAAGCAAGTGATTACTACCTTACCATTACCGAAAGTAAAAAGTTCACCAATGAGGACGGTAGTTATTATTACAAAAAGCACAAGATTTATCTCTACAAAGAAGACTTTCAAGATTTCAAAGCCATTTTGGGCGAAATGATGGACTTCATCATTACCGAACGTGGCGACGAGGTCATTAGTGATCGTCATCAAAAAGACTATAAAAAGGAAAAGAAAAATGACTTTGTCACTTCTGAATCATCAGAGAGTTTCACTGATTTAGAATTTGACGACATTTAATAACGGTACTAAATTATTTAAAAAACCACTTCTCGATGAAGTGGTTTTTTTTTACTTTGACTTAAAATTACAAACCATGAAAAAGCTTCTTTCTGTTCTAATTGCAACGATCTGCATCCAACTTTCTTTTGCTCAAAACGGTGCTGATTACTTCCTACCCAAAAACGAAACTTATGACAAAGAGGTTCCTACCCCTGAGGAAGTACTCGGTCACGCTGTGGGAAAATGGCATGTGAGCCACGACAAATTGAGTGAATACATGCGAACTTTAGCCGCTTCCTCTAACCGTATCCAAATTGAAAATCGTGGAGGAACTTATGAAGATCGGCCATTGTTGTTGCTGACCATTAGTAGTCCTGAAAACCTTAAACGTTTAGATGAGATCAAAGCACAACACAAAACATTAACGGAACCGAATGGATCTAGCTTGGATACCAGCAAGATGCCTGTAGTGGTTTATCAAGGTTTTTCTATCCATGGAAACGAGCCATCTGGGGCCAATGCGGGTTTATTAGTGGCCTATCATTTGGCAGCAGCCCAAAGTCAAGCCGTCAAAGATTTATTGGACAATACTATTATTCTATTTGACCCTAGTTTTAACCCTGACGGTCTTCAACGTTTTTCCCAATGGGCCAACACCCACAAAGCGCAAAATATTACCGCCGATCCCAACGATAGAGAATACAGTGAAGCATGGCCTAGAGGACGTACCAATCACTATTGGTTTGACATGAACCGCGATTGGCTCCCTGTTCAACTCAATGAATCTAAAGCGCGCATTGGGAGTTTTAGCGAATGGCTACCCAATGTCCTCACCGATCATCACGAAATGGGAACGAACTCCACTTTCTTTTTTCAACCTGGAATCCAATCACGGGTTAACCCACTCACCCCAAAGCGCAATCAAGAACTTACTTTAGCCATTGGGAAATACCATGCTGAGGCACTTAATGAAATTGGTTCTCTTTATTATTCTGAAGAAGACTATGATGACTTTTATTACGGAAAAGGCTCTACCTACCCCGACGTGAATGGAGGGATAGGAATCTTATTTGAACAAGCGAGTTCTCGTGGACATGCCCAAGAAAGCGATAATGGGATTTTGACTTTCCCTTTTACTATACGCAATCAATTTGTAACGGCTTTATCCACCTTAAAGGCTGCTTATAGCTTACGAAAAGAACTACTCGATTACCAACGTGACTTTTATCAAAAAGCCCGAGTAGAAGGTGCGAAAAACAAAGAAAAAGCACTGGTCTTTGGGAACGAAAAAGATGCTGCTACAGCCTATCGCCTGAGTGAAGTACTCTTAAGACACGACATTGAAGTACACCACCTGAACAAGAACCTGCGCAAAGACGGAAAATCTTTCCCTCAAGAAAGCAGTTTTATTGTTCCACTCAACCAGAAAAAACAACGTCTAGTCCATGCTATATTTAGTGAGCAAACTACCTTTCAAGATAGTCTGTTCTACGACGTTTCAGCTTGGACACTCTCTCATGCTTTTGACGTCAATACCACTAAAATGAAAGACTTAAGCGCAGCGGGAGAACAACTCAATGAAATTGAAACTCCGCCTGTAAAGACAGTCGAAAAAGCAAGCTATGCTTACCTATTTGAAGGCCACGGTTACTACACGCCAAAGGCTGTTTATGCCCTTTTAGCTGCTGGAGTACGTGTAAAAGTTGGACTTCAACCATTTAGTCTAGAGGGAAAAAAATACGACTATGGGTCGTTAATGGTACCGGTTAGAAACCAATCGCTAACGGAAGACGAGCTTTATGCCTTAATGCAAAAAGTTGCCCGTGATTCATTTATTAAAGTGGAAAGCGTAAGTACTGGACTCACCCAAGGCATTGATTTAGGCTCACGAAATTTTGAAACCATTGTCCAACCAAAAGTAGCCTTATTGGTAGGCGATGGTGTTCGCAGCTATGATGCTGGAGAAATTTGGTACTTAATGGACACCCAGTACCACATGCCTGTTACCAAACTAGACGTGAAGTCAATTGGCCGTGCCGATCTTAACCGTTATACTCACCTTGTTGTTCCTAGTTATAACGGAAGTTTGTTGGGGAAAGCCAAGGACAAGATTAGTGCTTGGATTAAAAACGGTGGACACTTAATTGCCTATCGCGATGCAGTGAAATGGGCCAATAAAACCGAATTAATCGAAGAAGAATTCCGGGAAAGTGATTTAACCGCTGAAGGGGTTGCCTTTGTCGACAAACAAAAATTCAAAGGAGCGCAAGCCATTGGAGGAGCTATCTTCAACGCAGATATCGATCGCTCTCACCCCATCAACTTTGGAATAGAAGACACAGAACTAGCCTTATTTAGAAACTCACGCATTTTTATGGAACCTGAGGAAAACAGCTACGATAATCCTATCCGCTATGCTAAAGACCCCTTACTAAGTGGTTATATTTCTGAAGAGCAAATGGAATTATTAAAAGGTTCAGTTCCCTTTAAAGTGAAACGTTCTGGGCGTGGAAAGATCTTGTTGATGACCGACAATACCAACTTTAGAGCATTTTGGTTAGGAACACAGCAACTCTATGCCAATATGCTTTTCTATGCCGATTTTATGTAATTAACGAACAAGCTGTCCATTCTCGACGACAGCCTCTGGGGAAAGTAAAAAAACGTCGTTGCCTTGTGTTGCACCCAACACAAGGCATTGACTGTTAAAATTAGCGATTCGCTTTACTGGAAAATTGACCACCGCAATCACTTGCCTGCCGACCAATTCTTCTGAGCTGTATTGGGTTGTGATTTGAGC
>WTJP01000127.1:10260-28749 GCA_011526275.1 Candidatus Arcticimaribacter sp.
CCTTCGAGTTTGTGCCCGTAAAATTGGCCAATCCACGCCACAACAAAGATGGCCAAAGAAGTTTGCCAAAGCGGATAAAACCCAGCTATTTGAGCATTCCCGTAAATACAAAGGCTTAAAAAGGCTAGAATAAGGACCCCCATTTTAACTGAAAGGCGCAGGTAAAAGAACATAATGGGAATCAAAGTAACCACCGCCCAATTGGCCAGTGTATCGGAAGAAATTCCGCTTAGCTGTTTTAAATGCTCATTGGGAATGGACATGAATAAGCCCACCACAGAAAAGACGATTAGGGGTACACAAACAAAGTGAATGGCTTTGTTGGTTTTGTTTTGATGGCTCACGGCATAAGCGTCTAGCCAGTCTTGCATTGTTTTCATAATTCAAAATGTATATCTTCCTCAAATTACATATTTTTAGCGTATAAAAAAATTCTATGGCCCTCACCGAATCCAACATGCTCCCTTTAGGGACAATAGCTCCAGCATTTCAACTCATTGACACTGTAGATGACCAGCTGAAAACCTTAGACCAATTGAAAGGGGAAAAAGGAACATTAGTGGTATTCATGTGCAACCACTGCCCTTATGTTGTTCATCTTTTGGATGAATTTATTGCCTTGGCAAAACACAATTTACCTCAGGGTATTAACACGGTAGCTATCTCAAGTAATGATGTGGAGAACTACCCAGCCGATCACCCCGATAAAATGAAGGCCCTTGCTCTAGAAAAAGATTTTTCTTTCCCTTATTTATTTGATGAGGACCAGTCGGTTGCAAAAGCCTATGATGCAGCTTGTACGCCCGATTTTTATCTATTGAATGAAAATAACAGTCTTGTCTACCGCGGACGTTTTGACCGTTCTCGACCGGGAAATGACGCTCCCATTACAGGAGAAGATCTTCAACAAGCTATTGATTTGTTACTAAAAAACAACCCCATCCCTGAAAATCAAATTCCAAGCATGGGGTGTAATATCAAATGGAAAGCAGGAAACGAACCTGCTGGTTTTTCTATTTAAAATCGACCAATTCGACTTCAAATTTCAAGGTAGCGTTTGGAGGTATTACTCCGCCTGCTCCTGCAGCTCCATAGGCTAGATCTGATGGGATAATCAAGGTCGCTTTAGCTCCTTTGTTCAAGAGTGCAATACCTTCATCCCAGCCGGGGATAACCTGTCCAACACCAATGCTAAACTCGATGGGTTGATTGCGTTTGAAAGAAGAATCGAACACGGTTCCATCTAGCAATTCTCCTTTGTAGTGTACTTTAACCGAGTTCCCTTTTTGGGGCTTATCGCCTTCACCTTCTTTCTCTACACGATAAAATAAACCGCTTTCGGTTTGGGTGAAGCCTTGTGTAATTTCGGCTAACGCAGCAGCTTGTGCCGCTTTTTGTTCTTCCAAACGTTTGATTTTATCTGCTTCAAATTGTGTAAATGCAGCCTGTGCGTCGAAAGCTTCTGCTTCAGCACCAACACGAACAATGGTTAATGATTCGATGCTGTCGCCTTGTGCAATGGCATCGACGACTGCTTGTCCCTCAGTTACTTTACCAAAAACAGTATGTTTATCGTCTAACCAAGGGGTTGGCCCATGTGTAATAAAAAACTGACTTCCATTGGTGCCGGGACCTGCGTTGGCCATTGACAATATGCCAGGAGCATCGTGGCGCAATTCAGGATGAAACTCATCTTCAAATTGATAACCAGGCCCCCCCATACCAGATCCTTGAGGACATCCTCCTTGAATCATGAAATCAGGAATAACACGGTGGAATTTTAATCCGTCATAATACGGCTCTCCCGCCCCTTTTTCTTCGTTTTTTTGTGTCCCTTCTGCTAGACCCACAAAATTCCCTACAGTACCGGGTGTTTTTTCAGGGGTTAGCGCTACAATAATTTCACCTTTAGAAGTGGTGAATTTGGCATATAATCCGTCTTGCATTTTTTATTTTTTAGACCGCAAAGATAATGGAATCCAGTGGATTTAGTTGGCCACCTCGTTAGTGAATTTAATGCGATACAAACGAATTTCTTCTTCTTCGTATTCTCCATCAAATTCTTCAATTGCATCTACGATTTCATCACTTTCCGCCTCCATAAAGTATTCGTGGAGTTCCTCTTGCTGGTCTTCATCTAAGATCTCGTCGATCCAATAATCGATATTGAGTTTCGTTCCAGCGAAAACAATGGTTTCCATCTCATGGATGAAATCGTTCATGTTCATTCCTTTGGCAGAAGCGATATCATCAAGCGGTAGCTTTCGATCTACACTTTGAATCATGTAGAGTTTAAGTCCAGAATTAGCACCCGTACTTTTAACCAAAATATCGTCTGGTCGAGCAATGTTATTTTCTTCTACATATTGCTTAATTAGCGCAATAAAAGCAGGCCCGTGCTTCTTGGCTTTCCCCTCGCCTACTCCATGAATATTGATCATTTCATCAATAGTGAGCGGATATTTCAAGGTCATGTCGTTGATGGAGTTCTCTTGAAAAACAGTGTATGGAGGCACCTCGTTTTTATCGGCAACTTCTTTTCTCAGTTTAACCAATAGACTTTTTAAAGCCGCATCGTTCACCACATCTTTTGGAGCAGCCATAACGGGTTTTGGTCGATCGGTATACGAGTGATCCTCCGTCATCATAAACGAAACCGGTGCTGAAAGAAAAGCTTCTCCTTGCGGTGTTATCTTAATGACTCCGTAGGTTTCGATATCCTTCTTTAAGTAACCCGCTACATTAGCTTGTCGAATCAAGGCCATCCAATAGGCTTCTTTTTTGTGTTTCCCTTGTCCATAAACGGGAAGCTCTGCCGTGTGGTGGCTAATCATGATCGCGTTTTGTTCACCAAGTAAGGTTTTAACCACCTCTTTTGCTTTGAACTTTTCGCGGGTTCCGCCAATGGCTTTTAAAAGTAAAGTCAATTCCTCTTTGGCTTCAGATTTTGATTTTGGAAAACGAACATTATCGTCCATTTTGTGCTCATCTAGACGCTCGTCATAGAATTCACCAAAGTAATGAAGAATGAATTTCCTCCTAGAAATTGAAGTTTCAGCATAAGCGACCATTTCTTGGAGCAAAGCCATCCCAATTTCATATTCGGCTACGGGTTTTCCTGACATAAATTTTTCTAATTTTTCTATGTCCCTGTAGGCATAAAACGCCAAGCAATGACCTTCCCCGCCGTCGCGTCCTGCACGGCCAGTTTCCTGATAGTAGCTTTCAATACTTTTTGGGATATCGTGATGAATAACAAAGCGCACATCGGGTTTATCGATCCCCATACCAAAGGCAATCGTCGCCACAACAACATCGCACTCTTCTTTTAAAAAAGCGTCTTGGTTTTTGGCCCGGGTTTTTCCATCGAGTCCAGCGTGATAAGGAATGGCGTTGATATCGTTGACTTGTAGGGTTTGTGCTAATTCTTCTACCTTCTTTCGCGACAAACAGTAAATGATCCCCGATTTCCCTTTGCGTTCCCGTATAAATTTGATGATATCGATTTCGACCTGCTCGGTTTTTGGGCGAACCTCATAGTACAAATTAGGACGATTAAAAGACGCCTTAAACACCTTCGCATCGGTGATTTGTAGGTTCTTTAATATGTCTTCCTGCACCTTAGGGGTTGCAGTTGCCGTCAATGCAATTACCGGTAAATCTTGGTCTATTTGCTTTAACATAAAGCGGAGGTTGCGGTAATCGGGTCTAAAATCGTGACCCCATTCCGAAATACAATGGGCTTCATCTACCGCTAAAAAAGACAATTTGGTTTCTTTTAAAAAAGCAAGATTATCTTCTTTCGCCAATGATTCTGGCGCGACAAAAAGCAATTTTGTAATACCTGCTCTAATATCGCTTTTCACCTGTTGAATAGCTGTCTTGGTGAGCGAGGAATTTAAAACATGAGCTACCCCATCGTTTTGTGAAATCCCACGAATGGCATCGACTTGATTCTTCATCAATGCAATGAGGGGAGATACAACAATGGCTGTCCCTTCACTCATCAAGGCTGGAAGTTGGTAGCACATGGACTTTCCACCACCGGTTGGCATAATGACAAAAGCGTTTTCCCTTTTGAGGATATGGGTGATTACATCTTCTTGTAAACCTTTAAAAGTGGAGAAGCCAAAGTGTTTTTTTAATTCTTCTGTTAATTGCGATGAAGACATGAATGCTTTAAATCAAATACTTTACATTTGTACACCTAAATATAACACTTAGTAGAGGATTTTCCACTAAGAAATTTGAATTGTTGCGATGGAAGAAAAAAGTGCATTTAAAATCAGTGCACTACCAACCTAGAGCAGTTGCTCTTGCATAGCAACTTCAAACAACGGAGAATTAGCTTTAAGGGTTGAATTAAATCAAATAGAGAGCATGAGTACTGAAAAAGAGATGTCTTTTTTAGAACATTTGGAAGAGTTGCGTTGGCACTTAATTCGTTCCTCACTAGCTGTGGTAATCGTGGGTACCATCGCATTTATTGCCAAAGATTTTATATTCGATACTTTAATTTTTGGACCAAAAAAAGCAGATTTTTTCACCTATGAGTTATTCTGCAAGCTTTCAAAAATGATGGGACAAGGCACTTCATTCTGTTTACAAGAATTGCCCTTTAGGATTCAAAGCCGTGCCGTTTCAGGACAATTTTCAGCACATTTATGGACCTCGATTACCGCTGGTTTCATTTTAGCTTTCCCTTATATTTTATATGAATTCTGGAAATTCATCAGCCCAGGTTTACTCTCGCATGAAAAGCGCAATGCACGTGGATTTATCTTCATTGCCTCTTTGTTGTTTTTCCTAGGGGTTTTGTTTGGCTACTATATTGTTACGCCACTTTCCATCAATTTCTTGGGAAGTTACACCGTGAGCGATGAAGTCTTTAATGATTTTGATTTGGACAGCTACATCAGTTTGTTGCGGGCTGCAGTGCTCTCTTCGGGTTTTATTTTTGAGCTGCCCATTTTAATGTACTTCTTTACCAAAATTGGATTGGTCACTCCCAACTTTTTACGCAACAACCGGAAGTTTGCTATTGTGATTGTTCTCAGTATTTCTGCCATCATCACCCCACCTGATATTGCGAGTCAAATTATCGTGACCATTCCCATACTCATTTTATATGAGGTGAGTATTTTAATTTCAAAAATCGTTCACAAAAGACAATTGAAGAAAGATGTCCAAACTAGTTGAAGAATTTAATGCCTATCGTTCTAAGATGAACGAAAAATTATTGGGGGAGAACTCAAAAATAATCAAGCGAATATTCAACCTTGACGCCAACACCTACCAGGCGGGAACGCTCGATCGTCCCACCAAAGAATTAATGGGTCTCGTGGCTTCGGCTGTATTGCGTTGCGACGATTGCATTCGTTATCATTTAGAAGAGTGCCATAAAAACAACGTCTCCAAAGCCGCTGTTATAGAAAGTTTAGAAATCGCTACTTTAGTGGGAGGAACTATTGTTATCCCTCATCTTAGAAGAGCTTTTGAGTACTGGGAAGCATTAGAAAAAAAACAAGACTAGATGCAACTACGCGCTTTATCCATAGAAAAATCATACCGCGGCCGTAAAGTGGTTAACGGAATTTCCTTAGAAGTCAATCAAGGTGAAATTGTAGGACTTTTGGGCCCGAACGGGGCAGGAAAAACCACCTCATTCTATATGATTGTTGGACTGATTAAGCCCAACGGAGGACAAATCTTCTTGGACGATACAGATATTACCACCTACCCCATGTATGAGCGCGCACAAAACGGGATTGGTTACCTCGCGCAAGAAGCTTCGGTTTTTCGAAAGCTGAGCGTAGAAGATAATATCCTGAGTGTTTTGCAACTCACTAAACTCTCTAAAGCAGAGCAGGAGAAAAAAATGGAAGCCCTTATCGAAGAATTCGGGCTTAACCACATTCGAAAAAACAGAGGGGATTTACTCTCGGGTGGAGAAAGACGACGTACTGAAATTGCACGTGCTTTAGCTACCGACCCTAAGTTTGTGTTGCTCGATGAACCCTTTGCAGGGGTTGACCCCGTAGCCGTAGAAGATATTCAACGCATTGTCGCTCATTTGAAAAATAAGAACATCGGTATTCTCATTACCGACCACAACGTGCAAGAAACCTTGGCTATTACCGATAAAACGTACCTAATGTTTGAAGGTAATATCCTCAAAGCAGGTTCTCCTGAAGATTTGGCACAAGACGAAATGGTGCGCAAAGTTTATCTCGGGCAGAACTTTGAGTTACGCAAAAAGAAAATCAAATTTTAAGCACGAACTTAATCGAGCTCAAGAGAATATACAGGACAATAATTCCTGAGATTACAGCTATTCCAAATTGTAACAACAAGACAGTAGCTCCCATCAACAATAAGCTAGGAAAGAGCAGTGCATTCATTCCTCCTGAAAATTTTAGCGAGAACATTTTCCAATGAATGTTCATCAAAAAAACAGACACCAAACAACAACAAATCAAACTTAAGGGGTTCATTAAATAATCGTTGTATTGAATAAGACTAGGGTGACGAAAAATGAGTGGTAGTCCCATGATCATGATAGCATTTGCCGGTGCTGGCAACCCGCGAAAATAAGGCAACGCCTCACTGATTAAATTAAATCGTGCCAAGCGAAAAGCCGCCCCCAAAGTAACCCCAAAGCCAATTAAAGCAAGTGGCGCCAAGGTAAAGGTCATGGAGAAATTTGACAGTACACTAAAGGTATAATCCAACTGCTTTACACCCGAGAGGATAAAGAGTTGATACATCAACACCCCTGGAGCAATCCCACTGGTGATTAAATCTGCCATGGAGTCTAACTGAACCCCTAGGTCGCTTTCGACCTTGAGTAAGCGAGCAAAAAAGCCATCGAAAAAATCGAAAAACACGCCCGCTAAAACCATCAATAAAGCAGCGTTAAACTGATGTGAAAAAGCGAAATAGGTCGCCATACAGCCACAAAGCAAATTCAAGGAAGTAAAAAGGTGTGGTACGGATTTTTTGAGCATGGTGCCAAATTACAATTTTTATCGGCTGCAAAACAAAGCAATCCATTTACTTTTTTCCTTTCTTTGTCAAAATATTTTTAAACAAAAAAAGGTGAAAAAAAACCTGCTTTTATCGGTGCTTGGAGGCCTATTGCTTGGACTTTCCTGGCCTACTTATGGTTTTTCTTTTCTCGTGTTTTTTGCACTCATCCCCTTTTTCTATCTCGTAGAAGAAATCAATGCAGACCAGCAGAAGAAAAAAGGACTTCGGCTTTTTGGAACAAGTTATGTAGGCTTTTTGATCTGGAATCTCATCAGCACTTGGTGGATTTACAATTCAACGGCTTTTGGTGCAGCATTCGCTATTTTGTGTAACAGTAGTTTTTACGCGATTATTTTATGCCTTTACCGTTGGTCCCTTACACGTTTACCGAAGAAAACGAGTCTAATCTTCCTCGTTGCTTTGTGGATGACCTTTGAGAAATTTCATCTCAACTGGGATTTTTCTTGGCCTTGGCTAAATCTGGGAAATGTTTTCTCGGAAGACATTTATTGGATACAGTGGTATGAATATACCGGAGCATTTGGCGGAACCCTTTGGGTGCTACTCGTCAACCTGATTGGATTAAAATATTTTAGAGCATACCGACAGAGCGGTGAATTGTTGACTAACCTCCGAAAATTTGCGCCAAACCTAATCTGGATTGCAATTCCCATTGCCCTTTCCTTATTGCTATATCAAAGCGATTTAAAACCAATTGGTGAAACTGAGGTCGTTGTTTTGCAACCCAATATTGACCCATATGAAGGGAAATATCAACGCTCTAATATTGAATTACTCGCATTGGCAGAAGAGTTAACCCAAAACCAAATTCAACCCACAACCGAGTACCTTTTAACCCCCGAAGCCTACCTAGACGAAGGCTATGGACTTGATTTAAGACAATATAAAACAGCTAAACTGCACCAAAAGCTTCGTACATTTAATGCAAAACACCCCAACCTAGCTTTGGTTACAGGAGCACAGTCCTACAAAGTGTACCCGCCTAGTGAAAAAGCCCCTAGCCCAACGGCGAATAAACTTCGCTCGGGATGGGTCGATATCTACAATTCAGTTTTTCAATTTCAAAAAGAAAACAACGACCAACGCTATCACAAGTCTAAATTGGTGGTTGGAGTAGAATACATGCCCTACAAAGCTTTCTTTGAACCTATAATTGGGGAGTTTTTGTTGGATTTTGGCGGAACTATTGCCACACGAGGGGTGCAAAAATACCGCACGGTCTTTGAACACAAGAACGGAATGAAAACTGCGCCCATTGTTTGTTATGAATCAATTTATGGCGCGTTTGTCACAGGCTATGTACGCAATGGAGCGCAATTCCTAAGCATCATCACCAACGATGCGTGGTGGGGAAACACCCAAGGGCACCAACAACTCCTCAGTTATGCCCGACTTAGAGCAATTGAAAATCGACGTGCCATTGCCCGATCGGCCAATACAGGGATTTCTGCTTTTATCAACGCCAAAGGAGAAGTAGAACAAACCCTCGCCTATGAAAAAGAAGGGAGTTTAACCGCTAAAGTACAACTACACGACCAACTCACTTTCTATTCGGTATATGGAGATTACCTAGCGCGTTGGTCCATTTTCTTGTTTGGTTTGCTTTTTTGCATCGCTTTGAGCGGTCGTTTAAAAGAAAAAGAAGCATTTTAAGCCAAACGAGCCCATTCCTAGCGCAATTTGCTGTAATTTTGACCTAATGAGTGAATCCATTGTTTTAGTAGTGGGCTTGTTGGTAGGGTATTTTGTCATAAGAAAATACCTTTTCCTCCCGCCTAAAAAGGATCAAAGGCAAGGATTTAGAAGGAGATATGAAGCGCGAAAAAAAGAAAAATTAGATGAAGGTTTACACCAAAACAGGAGATGACGGCACGACCAGTTTATTTTCGGGTAAACGGGTTCCCAAACACGATGTTCGAATTAAAGCCTACGGTACTATTGATGAACTCAACAGTTGGGTAGGATTGATTCGCGATTATGCAGGAGAAGAAATCCATACCGAACTGGTACGTATCCAAAATAACTTGATGACCATTGGTTCGCAGTTGGCCAACGATAGTGATAACCTTCCCATTCCAAAAATCAACGAGGAGCAGGTGGAACACTTGGAAAAAAGTATTGACCGTATTACGGCTGAACTACCACCGCTAAAAAACTTTGTCATCCCTGGGGGACATCCTTTAATTTCTTACAGTCATCTAGCGCGTTGTGTTTGCCGTAGAGCAGAACGACATATCACTGAACTCAAAGATTTAACGACAATAGACCCAGAGATTGTCTTTTACATTAATCGACTCTCCGATTACTTTTTTACCCTTTCGCGTAAGTTTTCGCAAGACCTTAATATCGAAGAGGTTAAATGGGAACCCAACCGAAAGTAGCTGAAAAACTTGCCTAGTTTTTCGAAACCTATACTTTTGCAAAAAAAAAGTCATGTATTGGACCTTAGAATTAGCTTCTTACTTGAGCGATGCGCCTTGGCCGGCAACCAAAGATGAATTGATTGATTTTTCAATTCGAACCGGAGCCCCCCTCGAAGTAGTCGAAAATCTTCAGTCCATGGAAGATGAAGGAGATATTTACGAATCCATTGAAGAAATCTGGCCCGATTTTCCCTCGGACGAAGATTATTTGTGGAACGAAGACGAATATTAATCTTCTCTTGGTATAAAGTCTCGTTAGAGGCTTTTTTTTTGACTACATTTGAGTCTTAAACGCACAGTATAACCCATGAGTATTGTAAACAATCTCTTAAAGCTTTTTGTGGGCGATAAAACCAAGAAAGACCTCAAGTCTATCCTTCCCTTGGTAGATGCCATCAAAGGCCATGAAAATGCATTCAATCAGCTTTCAAACGACGAACTTCGTGCGAAGACGGTCGAATTTAAAGAAAGAATAAAAGCTGCACGTCGTGAATTTGATCGTGAAATAGAAGAACACAGAACGTCAATTGAAGCGCTGGAAGATATCGACGAGCGCGAACGTCTCTACAACCGTATCGACACCCTCGAAAAAGATGCTCTCGTTGTAACCGAAGAAGTATTGCTAGAACTTTTACCCGAAGCTTTTGCTGCTGTAAAAGAAACAGCTACTCGATTTGTGCACAATCCGGAGGTAGAAGTAACTGCCAGTGAATTTGACCGCCAACTATCTGGCGAGAAAGAATACATTCGCCTTAGCGGGGATAAGGCCTTTTGGGCCAACAGCTGGGATGCCGCTGGAAAGGCCATTACTTGGGACATGATCCACTATGACGTGCAACTCATTGGGGGAATTGCCATGCACCAAGGTAAAATTGCAGAAATGCAAACGGGGGAAGGAAAAACCCTCGTCGCTACCCTACCCGTGTACCTCAACGCCCTCACAGGGAAAGGAGTCCACCTGGTAACGGTAAACGATTACCTCGCCAAACGCGATAGCGCATGGATGGCGCCTATCTTTGAATTTCACGGTTTAAGTGTAGATTGTATTGATTACCACCAACCCAATAGTGAAGCGAGACGCAAAGCCTATTTGGCCGATATTACTTATGGAACCAATAACGAGTTTGGTTTCGACTACTTGCGCGATAATATGTCGCACACCCCAGAAGATTTGGTGCAACGCAAACACCATTACGCTATTGTCGATGAGGTAGATTCAGTATTGGTCGATGACGCTAGAACCCCTTTGATTATCTCGGGGCCTATTCCAGAAGGAGATCGCCATGAATTTGATCAATTAAAACCTAAAGTTGCCGACCTCTATACCAAACAACGCAGCTTGTTGACCACAGTATTGGCCGAAGCAAAAAAGAAAATTGCAGCTGGTGATACAGAAGAAGGGGGAATACTCCTCCTACGTGTTTACCGAGGTTTACCAAAAAACAAGGCGCTCATTAAGTTTTTAAGTGAAGAAGGGGTTAAGCAACTGCTTCAAAAAACCGAAAACTTCTACATGCAAGACAACAACCGTGAAATGCATGTAATCGACGCTGAATTGTACTTTGTTATTGACGAGAAGAACAACTCGGTTGAATTGACCGAAAAAGGAGTAGAATACCTTTCTGAAAGCGTTCAAGACAAAGGTTTCTTCATTTTACCTGATATTGGAACTGAAATCGCAAAGATTGAGGGAGAAGGGCTTAGTTCAGAAGATGAAGCTGCGAAGAAAGAAATCCTTTTCAAGGATTTTGGGATCAAGAGCGAGCGTATCCATACCATGACGCAATTGTTCAAGGCTTATACCCTATTTGAAAAAGACACCGAATATGTGGTGATGGACAACAAGGTCATGATCGTCGATGAGCAAACAGGACGTATCATGGATGGACGTCGTTACTCCGACGGATTGCACCAGGCCATTGAAGCCAAAGAGAATGTAAAGATTGAAGCGGCTACGCAAACTTTTGCGACCATTACCTTGCAAAACTATTTCCGCATGTACCACAAGCTTTCGGGCATGACAGGTACGGCAGTTACCGAAGCAGGGGAATTTTGGGAAATCTACAAACTTGACGTAGTAGAAATTCCAACCAACCGACCCATTGCGCGTAGAGATGAGGATGATCTCATTTACAAAACCAAACGAGAAAAATACAATGCCGTAATCGACGAGGTAACCAAACTTTCGCAACAAGGACGCCCTGTGTTGATTGGTACCACCTCGGTTGAAATATCGGAACTGTTGAGTAAGATGCTCAATATTCGCAAGGTGAAACACAATGTCCTCAACGCAAAACTACACAAGAAAGAAGCCGATATTGTTGCAGAAGCTGGAAACCCAGGGGTTGTAACCATTGCCACCAACATGGCCGGACGTGGTACCGACATCAAACTCTCGGATGAAGTAAAAGCAGCCGGGGGACTCGCTATTATTGGAACCGAACGTCACGATTCTAGACGTGTTGACCGACAGCTACGCGGTCGTTCTGGACGTCAAGGGGACCCGGGAAGTTCGCAGTTCTTTGTGTCCTTGGAAGACAACCTTATGCGCCTCTTTGGTTCCGACCGAGTTGCTAAAGTTATGGACCGCATGGGACTGGAAGAAGGTGAGGTTATTCAGCACTCCATGATGACAAAATCCATCGAACGTGCACAGAAAAAAGTAGAAGAAAACAACTTCGGGATTCGCAAACGTTTATTGGAATACGATGACGTAATGAATGCACAAAGAGAAGTGATCTATAAACGCCGTAAGCACGCTTTACAGGGAGATCGCTTAAAGGTGGATATCGCCAATATGCTTTTTGAAATCTGCGAGGATATTGTCTTAAGCAATAAACCGACCAACGACTTCAAAAACTTTGAATTTCAAATCATCAGTACGTTTTCGATTACTGCTCCCGTTATTGCAGACGAATTCGAAAGCATGACAGAGGCGGAGTTGATCGACAAGCTTTATCAAACGGCATTTGATTACTACAAACAAAAGGGGGAAATCAATGCTACCCTAACCTTCCCGGTCATCAAAAATGTGTATGAACGTCCGGGGAATACGTACGAGAAAATTGTTGTTCCATTTACCGATGGAACCAAAACCCTCAATGTAGTAACGCATCTTGAGAAAGCCTACAATACAAAAGGGAAGCACTTGATCGAAGATTTTGAGCGTAACATTACCCTTGCCTTAATCGACAATGCTTGGAAAAACCACCTGCGCAAAATGGATGAGTTGAAGCAATCGGTTCAATTGGCGGTTCACGAACAAAAAGACCCCCTATTGATCTACAAGTTTGAAGCCTTCGAATTGTTCAAAGGCATGATTGCTAGCCTTAACCGTGAAGTTATTTCCTTCTTGTTGAAAGGAAGTATACCTGCACAAGACAATGCGATTCAAGAGGCCAAGCAAACCCGCAAAAAACAAAACTTAAAGACCACCAAAGACGATGTGCTCAACACCGAAGAAATGGCCGAAAAGCAACGTGCCATTGGTGCAGGAGCTGGTCGCGCGCCACGACAGGTCGTTGAAACCATTACCCGTGAACTTCCCAAAATTGGAAGAAACGACAAAGTAACCATCAAAAACACGGTGAGTGGCGAAAGCAAGAATGTGAAGTTCAAACAGGCTGAACCGCTGATTAAGAGCGGTCAATGGGTACTCGTTGGTAAGAATTAATTTGTAACTTACTACCAAAATGTAGTAGTCGATGGAAACGTATGCAAAGATTCTACTCATCGCCATACCCGGATTTTTAGTCCTGGTATTGCTGGAGTTGGCCTACGGGGCGTGGAAGAAAAACCAAACCTATACCTTAATGGATACCCTTTCGAGTTTGAGCTCTGGGATGACCAATATTCTCAAAGATGTTTTTGGTATAGGCTTAATTCTTATTTCTTATCCGTATTTGAAGGATATACTAGCGGTGATACAACTAGAAGAAAGTGTGCTCCTCTATTTCGCGGCGTTTATCTGCATTGATTTTGCCAGCTATTGGAATCACCGTTTAAACCATTCGATTAATGTCTTTTGGAACCGTCATATTGTACACCACAGCAGCGAGGAATTTAACCTCGCCTGCGCCTTACGTCAAAGCATCTCTTCCCTACTTGGATTTGGTGCATTGTTTCTACTTCCTGCAGCGGTACTTGGAATACCGCATAAAGTAATCACCGTATTAGCGCCCCTTCACTTGTTTGGGCAGTTTTGGTACCACACCAAGCACATTGGAAAATTAGGCTGGTTGGAGTATATTTTGGTTACCCCCTCGCAGCATCGCGTCCACCACGCCATCAACCCCATCTATATCGACAAAAATCTCTCGGCCATATTCTGCGTTTGGGATAGACTATTTGGGACTTTTCAAGAAGAACTCGAAGAAGAACCTTGTGTTTATGGTACATTAAAGCCCGTACAAACTTGGAATCCCGTCTTAATCAATTTTCAGCACAACTGGGGCTTGGCCAAAGACGCTTGGTACACCAAAAATTGGCTGGATAAATTCCGCTTGTGGTTTATGCCCACCGGGTGGCGTCCGGCTGATGTTGCCCAACGTTTTCCCCGCCCTATCGTGGAAGATGTTTTTGCACAGAAAAAATACGCTCCCGTTTACACCAACAAACACAAACTCATCGCCCTCTTCCACTTTACTAGTTTGACCCTTATTTTAGGATATTTCCTCAGTCAATTTGGTGAATTGACCTACACCAATCAAATCGCTTTTGGTGTATTGATTTTTACGACTGTTTTTGGTTTTACCTCCTTAATGGATGGATATCGTTGGGCAGTGCCCTTTGAACTCCTGCGTGGGATAGCGGGCTTGATGTTTTTATTTACACCTGCCAATGCAATGCTTTGGGAAATGAATCATTATTTAGGCCTAGGTTTAAGTCTCTATTTTACCCTTAGCCTTGCTGCTTGTCTTTGGACCTATTCTTCCCTCCCCAAACGTATAGAAATTGCCACAGCCTAATTTAGATGTCGTTTTACTTGGCCCTGCGCCTCCCTACCGCGGGGGAATAGCCGACACCCAATGGGAATTTGCACAAGCACTTCAAAAACAAAACAAAAAAGTAGCCTTGTGGACGTTTACCCAGCTCTACCCTGAAGTACTATTCCCGGGAAAAACACAATTCAGTGAAGAGAAAGTCGATAGTAGCGTAGACATAGAACGTAAAATCCACGCCTACCACCCATGGGAATGGAAAAAGGTGGCTAGGGCAATTAATGCTGTAGCGCCAAAAGCCGTAGTTTTTCGTTATTGGACGCCATTTCTTTCCCCCTGTTGGACAAGCATTGCACAACATTTATCCCCTTCCATTAAATGCATTGCTTTGGTGGACAATTGGAAAGCACACGAACCCAAACCCTGGGATCAATGGTTGAATAAACGCTTCAGTAAAAAAATGCATGCTTTTAGCTGTTTGTCAACGGCTGTACAAGAGGAAATTTCAGCAGCAACTGAAAAGGCATGTTGGGGGAAGATGCACCCTGTAGCAAACAATTTACCGCCAAAACTTGAGCAAGCAGCTGCAAGAAAAAAATTAAAGCTGGAACTTGAACAGGACTATCTTTTGTTTTTTGGATTGATTCGTCCTTACAAAGGGCTTGACTTACTGCTCAAAGCCATGGAAAAACAGCCCGATAAAAAATTACTCATTGTTGGTGAGTGCTATGAAAAGCCCGAGAAATACGAGCGAATCATTCGGGAACTGAAGCTCGAAAAACGAGTAGATTTCCAAAATCGCTTTGTGAGCGCTGAAGAAGCATCTCTGTATTTTTCAGCAGCCGATGCGTTGATACTTCCCTACAAAAGCGCAACGCAAAGTGGCGTTGTTGCCATGGCTTACCATTATGCTTTGCCCATGGTGGTGACCCATCATCAAGGTTTGGCCCAGCCTATTGAGGAAGATCAAACCGGAGAAGTTTGTGCCCCTACTCCAACGGCTATTTCAACAAGCATAAGCGCTCTATTTACTGCAACTAGGTTAAAGGACTGCCAACACAACCTTGTAAAAAATCAGAACAACTATTCTTGGGACAACTATGCCCAAGAATGGATCAACTTTGTTTGGAATGACTAAACCCGACATCCGCCTTATTTGTTCCGACATCGACGGGACACTATTAAATAAAGACCGACAATTGGCCGAGAAAACCATAGCCGTTTTCCAAGCACTGAAAGAGCGTTTTCCTGTGGTGCTTATCTCTTCTCGTATGCCTAAATCCTTGCGGTTGTTACAAAGCGAATTGAAGATAGAAACCCATCCTCTTATTGCCTACAACGGCAGCTTAATTCTAGATGGAAACGAAACCTTGCTAAGTCAAGAGCTGTCTTTGCAGCAAATGGAGAAATTGGTGGGTTATGTAGAAGGAACCTCCATACATTTAAGTCTATACCATAAAGACGAATGGGTAGTGCCTGCTTACGATTATTGGGCCAAGCGAGAGGAAAACAATACCCGTGTTCGTCCGCTAGTTCAAGACTTAAGTCTTACCCTAGCCGACTGGAAAAAAAGAGGACTAGGAGCGCATAAAATCATGTGTATGGGCGAAGCTGCAGAAATAGAAATACTGTACCAAAAACTTAGAGCAGAGCACGCCGAAGAAATGCATG
Source organism: Candidatus Arcticimaribacter sp. (assembly GCA_011526275.1). Classification (GTDB taxonomy): domain Bacteria; phylum Bacteroidota; class Bacteroidia; order Flavobacteriales; family Flavobacteriaceae; genus Arcticimaribacter. The sequence continues at coordinate 26,345 of WTJP01000127.1, forward strand.
CTTATCGTTCAAAAGACACCTATATTGAAGTAAGCCCTATCGACCAGGACAAAGCAGCTGCCTTGGCGCATTTACTCACGAAAAAGTATCCTGAAATAGGGATGGAGCATTGCATTGCCTTTGGAGACAATTACAACGACAGTACCTTGTTGGAACAGGCTGGAATAGGCGTCGCTGTAGCCAACGCTAAGCGTGAAGTCCTCGAGCTAGCCGATGTGATTACTGAAAAAAATACCGAAGACGGGGTCGCAAACTATTTGGAAAAAATAGTGGTCTAATCCCCCTACAACTTCAAGTTATTGATGATCATTTCTTTGAGCTTGGTGGTGCTCCAACCGTGATCGCGACTCAAATAATGTACTGGGATATTGAATTGATCGCCGGTATAGGACTTTCCGCGATAATCGGTGCCTAAAAAACGAAGCTGAAAGTCGTTTTTCGCAATCAATTCCTCTAAATCTTTTTCATAGGTATAGACCTGAATCGCATCGATATAACGATTGGACTCCAATTGCTCGATACGCTCTTCTACGGAGAGGATGGGTTTGAATTTGTGCGGACGTTCGATGGAAGGATCGGTATGCAACAATACCGTAAAGTGGTCACAATGTGCCCTGCATTCCTTAAACAATTTGATGTAACCGGGGTGAAGTAAATCAAAATTTCCGGCGATAAAACCTTTTTTCATTGGCGCAAATTTAATCATCTTCAAAGGAACCTAGCGCCTCATCAAAAAAAATTAAACTAACTTTAAACAAAACCAATACCGAAAAGCTCCATGAGAATTCTCTTTTCACTCCTCTTCCTTTTTTCCATTGGTGCCCATGGACAAAGTACTCGTTTTTTTATTTCAGCCCATCAAGACGATTGGCAGCTGTTTATGAATCCCAATGTTTACAACAGCATAAAAAACCCACAAGACAAAACTGTTATCATTCACACCACTGCCGGAGATGCTGGAGAAGGCAAGGGAAAACGCTCCTACTACAAAGCCCGTGAAGAAGGCAGCTTGCGCGCGCTTCGCTTTTTGGCAAATACTTTCGAAAGCGGGGTAGGTTTCGGTACTGAAATGAATGAGGAGATGGTGCAAATTAATGGACATAAAATGCAACGAATGAGCTACCGCAATTGTGTGGTTTATTTATTGCGCCTACCCGACGGCAACGGACAAGGAACGGGCTATCCCTTACACCGAGAAAAAAGTTTAAAAAAGCTATATGAAGGAACGGTTAAAAACCTGCATAGCATTGACAGTACAACCGTCTACAAAGACAAAAAAGACTTAATAACGTCCTTAAAAGCATTGATTCAAAAAGAACAACATGGTATTGAAACTGAGCTGCATTTAGCGGATACTGATCCTGAAAACAACCCCAACGATCATTCCGACCATCAAACATCGTCCAAACTATTTCAAGAAGTGGCACAAGAAATAGGAAAAATGCGTTTGTTCCTCTACGTCAACTATTTTTCTTCTGAAAAGCCTAAAAATATATCGGAAGATGAATTCCTAATGTGTGCAGCAACCTGGGGCGTAACCACTTCCGCTTTAGGAGATTTAGAACACTACAGCACTTGGGACAAAGTCCATAATGCATGGATTGGCCGCCAATATTTTCGTACCCTAGACCTCAATTAAAACCAAAGACATGACCAACTTATATTCCATTTTATTGACCCTTCACATTGCTACAGGTAGTTTGGCGCTCCTGACCGGCACGGTAAATATGTTCCGCCAAAAAGGGGGTGAAAAGCATCGAAAAATGGGACGTCTTTATGTGCGTTGCATGATGGCTACAGGCGTTAGTGCTTTGGTGATGGCACAACTCAAGCCCAATCCCTTTCTGTTTATAGTGGGGGTTTTCACCATCTACTTGGTGGGGACAGCCAACCGTTATATTCAACCTGCTCCCAAGGAACCTTTGTTAATCGACTGGGTTTATACTTTAGGGATGTTTGTCTTCGCCACCATCTTTATGATTTGGGGGGCACACTCCATTTTACACCAAGAAAGTATGGGATGGGTTATGCTTACTTTTGGGGGAATCGGTTGGTATAGTGTGTACAAAGATTTTATTAATTACAAAGGAAGAAACCCCGAGCGGAAGCATCGCCTTTTCACCCACATCGGTCGAATGATAGGCGGTTACACCGCCACCCTAACCGCCGTCTTGGTGGTCAATGGCGACCGAATCCCTGTTGATGTTCCAGAATTTGTACTGTGGCTCAGTCCAACGCTTGTGCTTACACCTTTGAGTGTTTATTGGATTCGACAACGAAAATAGTCCCCTTATGTTAGAAATGCGCAGCAGCTGTGAAACATGTCATACGGCTTTAGCTACCGATAGCGACCAAGCCTATATTTGCTCTTATGAATGTACTTTTTGCCACGATTGTGTGGTCAA
>WTJP01000127.1:28849-38448 GCA_011526275.1 Candidatus Arcticimaribacter sp.
CGATAGCCCAGACCTAAAACTCACCCAAAATCCAAACGTGCACATCAGTCTCAACTACACTGATTTGGAGGAAATGAAATCGGCTTTTAAACGCTTAAGTCAAGGCGGAGAAATTACCATGCCGCTTGAGAAACAATTTTGGAACGCCACCTATGGACAACTCATCGACCAATTCGGCATCCACTGGATGATGAATTGTGACCACAACAACTAATGGCTTACGATACGTATTTAGCCGAACGCATTCGGCAGTATTTCACCGAGCAACAACTCAACTTTTTTGAAAAGAAAATGATGGGCGGTTTGGTATTTATGCTCAACGATAAAATGTGTTGCGGGATTCATTTCGACAAAAAGCGAAACTGCGACTTACTCATGGCGCGGGTGGGAGAAGAAGCTGCTCAAAGCTTAATGTCACGCCAGGGTTGTCATCCCATGGAATTTACCGGAAGACCCATGAAAGGCTATGTCTCTATCGACCCCAATGGTTTCGATTTAGAGGAGGATTTAGTATTTTGGCTCAATCATTGTATTGCTTTTAATCCGAAAGCAAAAATTGCTAAAAAAAGAAAAACAAAATGAAAGTACTCCTTACCCTTTTCAGCTTAATTAGTTTACAAACCTGCATCTCGAGTCCTAAACCAGTGGACCGCGACCAAGCCATTTGGACTCCCCCCACGCTTGAACAAAAAGACCTAAAAAAAGCTTATTTCGCAGCCGGTTGTTTTTGGTGTGTAGAAGCGATTTTTGAAAGTGTGGAAGGGGTGCATGAAGTATATTCCGGTTATGCTGGCGGAACAACCAAAAACCCCAATTACAATCAAATTGGAACAGGACGTACCGGCCATGCAGAAGCGGTTGAAGTACACTACGACCCAAAGGTAGTTTCCTTTGGCACCCTACTACAGGTGTTCTTCGGTTCTCACGACCCAACAACACCCAACCGTCAAGGACCCGACAGAGGGTCGCAATACCGCTCGATTGCCTTTTATGAAAACGATCAAGAGCGAGAGATGATTCAAGATTATATCGCACTTCTCGTCGAAAAGGAAATTTTCGCTAATGAAATCGTCACTGAAGTTAAGCCATTAGAAAAATTCTACTTCGCCGAGGAATACCACCAAGATTACGAAAAACTGAATCCAACCAATCCTTACGTACAAGCCGTATCGATTCCACGCTTACGCAAGTTTCAAAAGGCCTACCCTGAATTGCTGAAGAAGAAGCACTAGTAGTTGGGTAGCTGGGGGAAGGCTCGTTTATTCACCAAAGAATAAACGAGGGCACCTATAAAGGTTCCCGCCAAAGCACCACAGCTAATGTCTATAGGATAATGCACCCCTAAATACACCCTGCTGTACGCAATTAAGCCAGCGAAGATATAAAGTATGGGCATGATGTTTTTGTGCTGCTTAAAGAAGAGGCTAAAAAGGGTAGCCAAAGCAAAAGAATTGGAAGAATGACCCGAAAAAAAGCTGTACAAACCACCACAACTGCTTTTTACCAAGCGCATCGAGTCGGCTAAACTTTCTTCGTGACAAGGGCGAAGACGCATAAAGCCATTTTTGAATAGGTTGGTGATTTGATCGGTTAGCCCCACTAAGGCAGCTGCTAAAATAAAGAGGTAAAGTCCCGACTTCCAGCCGTACTTTCGGCCGTAAAAAAAGACAAAGACGAGGTAAACCACCACATTGGTTCCCTTTGCACTCATCATCAACCAAAAAGGATCAAAAGTGGAGGTTCCTTGGCCGTTAAGCCATAAAAATAAAGCGGTATCCCAAGCCAATAGTTGCTCCATCCCTACTCCATTTTTTCGATTTCTTCATCAAAGAAATTCAAGGCGGCATCGATTAAATCTTGGGTGATTTGCTCCAACTCTTTCTTGTCTTCTTGGGCAAATTCTTCTAACCATAAAATATCGTCATTGGCTACATTGAGTAAAAAGCGAGGATATTCGGTATGCAAAACGAAAATCTCTTCTTGTAAAGAAGAATTATCGGCTATGAGAAACTTAGGAACGTCCATGATGTTGTTTTAAGAGTTTTTTGGTCTGTTGATTAAAACGTAAAAATAGTAAAAGTGCAGAGCAACTCAAGCCCGTGAGCAAGCCAATCCAAATTCCCATGGCTTTAAGCTCGGTGTGCAAACCTAAATAATAAGATACGGGAAGACCTACAATCATATAAGAAATAAAGGTAAGTGCCATGGGTACATTCACATCTTGAATTCCGCGGAGTGCCCCTAGAATAACCGCTTGTAGGCCATCGGTAATTTGAAAAAACCCTGACACCAACAATAAACTCGCAGCAATTGCCACAACTTCTAGGGTGTCTTTAGGAGTGTTTTCACCGTGGTACTCCAAATAAATCCAAGGCAATTGTTCGTTGAAATTTAAATAAATGGCACAAAACACCACATCGAACAAGGCGATCAATAAAAAGAGGGAAATTGCAATCCGTCTTAAATCGGCATAGGCGCGCATTCCCAACTGATTTCCCACGCGAATCATAGACACTACACCCAAGCCCATCGCAAACATAAATGTCATGGCAGAAAGGTTCAAAGCAATCTGATTAGCCGCTTGTGCATTCTTTCCTAAGACCCCTGACATCCATATGGCCATGGTGAAAAAAGCCACTTCAAAAAACATTTGCAAAGCGGAAGGAAGTCCTAGACTGAATATTTTTTTAAATAATCCTAGCTGTAGATTCTTCCACCCAATGCGCAATGAATATCCTTCAAATAGGGAATGAAATCGAATGTAGAACATAATAAAGACAACGGCCATTGAACGCGCAATCATGGTTCCAATAGCGGCTCCTTCTACACCCATTTTTGGGAAACCGCCGTAGCCAAAAATCAATAGGTAATTTAACGCGATATTGACTCCGTTAGAAAATACAGTGGCGTACATCGCAGGACGTGTTTTCGAGAGACCGTCGGTGAATTGTTTATAAGCTTGAAAAATGATCAGTGGAACGAGAGAAGCAGCTACCCAACGTAAATACGGAAAAGCCAATTCCACCACAGCAGGAGGTTGCCCCATGTGGTACATCAACTTTCGCGCGCTAAATACCATTAAGAATAAACTCACTCCTAGTAGGGTACATAACACCACCCCATGCGATAAAACCCGCTGCGCCATGGCTTTGTCCTTCGAGCCGTCGGCTTCAGCCACCAAAGGGGTTAAGGCGGTAGAAAAACCAATTCCTAAGGACATGGCAATAAATACAAAGCTGTTTCCTAGCGAGACTGCAGCCAGTTCGGTGGTACCCAATTGCCCCACCATGATATTGTCCACCAATTGAACAACAGTGTGCCCAAGCAAACCTAATATTACAGGGAAAGAGAGGCTAAGGTTGTAGCGAAACTCTTTGGTGTATTGACCTAAATTGAACAAGAACTTACAGCTTAAAATAATCCATTAAATACACCATGGCGGTCATGGTTGCAGCCCCCAATTCTAATTCTCTCTTATTGATGGCATCGAAGGTGTCATTCGCCGCGTGATGGAAGTCAAAATACCGCTGCGAATCTGGACGTAAACCAGCCAAAACATTGTCCTCAGTCTTTAAGAGTGCTACATCAGCTCCGCTTCCTCCTTTGACAAACAAATGAATTAAGTAGGGCTCAAAATATGGCGCCCAGGCTTGTATTTGTTTCAGTTTTTCAGGAGTGGTGTCGATGGAAAAACCACGTGGACTAAACCCACCAGCATCCGACTCCAAGGCAAAAACGTGTTTCTCTTTCTTGCGTTTTGCCACCTCAGTGTATTTCGCTGCACCGCGCTGCCCATTTTCTTCATTCATATATAAAACCACACGCAGGGTTCTTTTGGGGCGATATCCAATCTTCTTTAAAATGCGTAAAACTTCCATCGATTGAACTACCCCTGCCCCGTCGTCGTGCGATCCATCTCCTAAGTCCCAGGAGTCCAAATGACCTCCTACAACCATGATTTCGTCGGGATGGGTACTCCCTTTGATTTCTCCGATAACATTGAAAGACTCTACGTCTGGGAGATTTTTACAGTTTTGCTTTAAATAAAACTTTAACGCAGGATTAAGGGCCAACATCGAACTTAAAAGCTCTGCCCCGTTGGTACTGATGGCTGCTGCAGGAATGCGTTGACGTAAAGGCAAATTCCCATAACTCATTGAACCTGTATGTGGATAATCGTCTAAACGCAAATTCATCGAACGCACAATTACACCAACAGCCCCCAGTCGCGCTGCCTCTTCTGCACCGCTAAAACGCTGGTTCACACAACCCGAATAAGCTGAAAAAGTATTGACCAAATCTGCTTGCATGGGGCGATTGTAAAACACGATTTTCCCTTTTACTTTGTCTTCGCCTAATGCTTTTAATTCTTCAAAATCTTGTACCTCAACAACCTCAGCACGTATACCGGCTAGCGGAGTGGCAATGGAACCTCCCAATGCACAAATGGGTACATTAATGGTGTTTCCCGGACTGGTTTCTATATTGGCATATTCAAAGGTGCCACGAATCCACTTAGGCACCATAACGGGCTGTAACCATACGCGGTCTAAACCAAGTGCGTCCAGTTCTTCTTTCCCCCACTCTACCGCACGTTGCGCATTTAAAGAACCTGAAAGGCGGCCACCAATTTGGTTGGATAAGTGAGCCAACCAGGGATAACTTTGACCGTCCAGTAATGCCGTTTGATAAATTTTCTTCATGGTGGGCGCGATCTCTTCTTGTGCCTGCAAGCTTAACGCCACAAAAAGAAAAGCGATGAGTAAACGTAGTTTCATATTATTTCGATGCAAATTGTTCTATATTTTTTTTCGTGATAGGGTTGTCGCCCAAAATCATTAAGCGTTCAATCACATTTCGTAATTCCCTGATGTTCCCCGTCCATGGATAGTCTTGGAGTTTTACAATGGCAGCTTCTTCTATACTTTTCGCGGGTACCCCTTCTTTCTCTGAAATCTGTTGAATAAAGTGTTTGCAGAGCAAAGGAATATCTTCTAAACGGTCTTTCAGTGCTGGAACTTTTATTACAATAACTGCTAAACGATGGTAAAGATCTTCTCTAAAACGTCCTTCAGCAATTTCGTGTTTTAAATCTTTATTGGTCGCAGCTAAAATGCGTACATCGACACTGATGTCTTTGTCGCTACCCACACGTTGAATTTTATTTTCTTGTAAAGCGCGGAGAACTTTGGCTTGTGCACTTAAACTCAAATCCCCTATTTCGTCCAAAAACAGGGTACCATTATTAGCCGCTTCAAATTTTCCTTTTCGATCTTTCACTGCCGAAGTAAAGGAGCCTTTGACGTGACCAAAGAGTTCACTTTCAATCAACTCGGCTGGGATAGCGGCACAATTCACCTCTATAAAATCTTGACGATGGCGCTGGCCTTTTTCGTGTAATTGATGCGCCACCAGTTCTTTTCCTGTCCCGTTAGGCCCCGTAATTAAAACGCGAGCTTGGGTAGGCGCTACTTTATCGATCATGTCAATGACGGCTTGTAAAGCAGACGACTCCCCTATCATTTGATAGGCTTTGGCAATGCGTTTCTTCAAGCGCACATTTTCTACAACCAAATGCTTAGACTCTAAAGCGTTGCGCACCGAGATTAAAAGTCGGTTTAAATCTGGAGGTTTGGGAATAAAATCATAAGCTCCCATTTTCATGGCCTCAACTGCCGTTTGAATATTTCCATGCCCTGTTAAGACGATGAATGGGGTCAATATGCCCTGTGACTTCGCCTCTTGCAAAACTTCTAGTCCATCTTTCTTTGGCATTTTAATGTCGCACAACACCAAGTCATACTCCCCAGCAATCAATGCGTCTATCCCTGCTTTCCCGTCTTCTGCTTCATCAATGACGAATGCTTTATTTTCATCTTCTAAGATGCGTTTAAGGACACGACGAATGGGTTCTTCGTCTTCAATAATAAGAATTTTAGCCATGCTTTGTTGGTGTTACTTGGTTCAACCAAAGGGTGCGTTGCGGGAAAGGAATCTCAATATTATTCTCACGAAAACACGCATGTACGGCATAGCGAATGTCGCTTTTCACCTTCCCTGCTTTAAAACTATTGTTGATGGAAAAGTACAATTGAAACTGAAGTGCATTTTCCCCAAAATCTTCAAACAAGACCGTTGGAGCTGGATGACGTAGTACCTCTTCTTGGGCTAGAGCCACTTCAACGAGCAAGCGTTCTACTTCTTTTACATCGCTAGCATAACTCACACCCACAGTAATGTACTCACGGGTCAACACGCCATTCTCTGTCCAATTGTATAAAATAGAGGTCAAAAATTTATGGTTGGGAATAATCAAGACTTTATTGTCAATAGTGACGGCTCTAGTTGTTCGCAAAGTGATATTTTCAACTTTCCCAACTTGTCCTTCTACCTCAATGATATCGCCCACGTGCACCGCTTGGTCGGCAATGATGAATATGCCGGAAATAATATCTTGAATAAAGGTTTGTAAAGCCAAACCTACCCCTACCAAAAGCGCTGCAGAAGCTGCAAAAATTGCCGTGACGTCTATCCCGATATTATCGAAGGTGATGAGGATAACCACCACATAGATAAAATAGTTGAAAAAGGTAAAGATGCTTTTAAACTTGTATTGTGCATTTTTATCTAATCGCCTAAATATTAGTCGATTTGAAAAACGAAGCAAATACTTGGTCGCTAAAAAAACCAATAAAATTAAAAGGAGAGAGGAAACAGAAAAGGAAATATTACTTCCTAGCGTGATGGGATGATTAAAGAATTCTAAGAGCCTCTTCATGCTTGGAGCTAATGCTGTGTTTTATTCAAAGATAGAATAAAAAAATGGGGCTAAAAACAAAACCCACCCTTATCGAAATAAGGATGGGAAAAAATTGCTATGAAAAAGAAAAATTGCACTAGATGTGCATTACAAATATACTACAATTTTTTAATCCGCAAAGGATTAAGCAAACATGTCTTTTACTTTTTCAAAAAATGATTTGTCTGACTTTTCTGGTTTTGGGATAAAGTTCTCGTCCTCAGCCATACGCTGGAAAAATTGCTTTTGCTCTCTATTCAGGGTTTTAGGCGTCCATACATTAATATGCACCAAAAGATCTCCCTTGCCATAACCGTTAAGATCGGATAAACCTTTACCGCGTAAACGAAGTGTTTTCCCGGATTGGATTCCCGGATCGAGTTTTATCCGGACTTTCCCGTCCAATAAATCTACCTCTTTGGCTACACCTAAAGCAGCTTCAGAAAAAGAGATGTAAAGATCGTAGTGTAAATGATTGCTTTCACGAATAAATTTATCGTGCGGAATTTCTTCAATGAGTACAATCAAGTCTCCTGAAATTCCATTCCCAGGTGCAGCATTTCCTTTCCCACTCACTTTGAGTTGCATTCCTTCTTCTACACCTGCAGGAATTTTAATGCTCACGGTTTCCTCTTCGTTGATCATTCCTTGTGCATCACTTCCACTAGGACGGTATTCAATGCTTTGACCACTTCCTTGACAAGTTGGACAAGTAACGGCTGTTTGCATACGCCCTAAAATGGTGTTGGTCACGCGCATGGTTTGTCCGCTTCCTCCACATTGACTACAATTGGAGTAACGCACGTCTTTGGCTTGAACCTTTCGGCGAACTTTTACTTTCTTTTCTACCCCACTTAGGATTTCCTCTAGGCTCAATTTTACGCGAATACGCAAATTACTTCCTTTGGCTCTTCGTTGACCTCCGCCACCGAAACCGCCAAATCCACCACCGAAAGCTCCACCGAAAATATCACCAAATTGACTGAAGATGTCGTCCATGTTCATACCGCCTCCGCCGAAGCCTTGACCGCCCTCAAAAGCAGCGTGACCATATTGATCATAACGCGCCTTTTTATCGGGGTCACTTAATATTTCGTATGCCTCGGCCGCTTTTTTGAAATTAGCTTCTGCTGTGGCATCCCCTGGGTTTTTATCTGGGTGATATTGGATGGCCTTTTTGCGGTAGGCTTTTTTTATTTCCGCTGCGCTTGCTCCTTTTGAGAGCCCTAATATTTCATAAAAATCTTCTTTCATGATTCCGAATTATTGCCCTACTACAACTTTTGGATAGCGGATGATTTTTTCACCCAGTTGATAGCCTTGTTCTGTTATATCGATGATCTTCCCTGATTGTTCCTCCCCTGCGGGTATCTGGGTAATCGCCTCGTGCTTTTCTGCATCAAAAGCATCGCCTGCAGCTACTTCAACTTGGGTAAGTCCTTTGGCTTTTAAGGTTTCGTTCAGCTTGTTATTGATTAAACGGAAGCCTTCAAAATCGGCACTGTTTTCTAGCTTATCTGACTCTTTAAGCGCTCTGCCAAAATCATCAATCACCGGAAGTAAGCTAGAGATGACTTCTTGCCCTGCCGTTTTAAACAACTCAATGCGTTCTTTTGTTGTTCGCTTTTTATAGTTTTCGAACTCAGCAAAAAGCCTGAGGTATTTATCTTTTTCAGCTGCCAAAGCTTCATTTGCTTCTTCCAATGCTTTCGCCGTTTTATCGACCTTGGTTTTCGAACTCGATTTTTTAGCTGCTGGCTTAGCGGCTTTTTTATTGTCCTTCTCGCTCGTTTTTTTTGCGGTGCTCATTCGTACTTTTTTCTTTGCGAGAGCAAAAGTACTGCCATTTTCACAAACTTGTCAAAATGTCATAGAAAAACTGATTAAAGAAGCGATTGTAGGGCAGTATCTAATTTTGGATGACTAAAAACAAATCCCTCATTAAGCACTTTTTCTGCACTCACCTGCTGACTATTGAAAACCAAAACACTCATCTCCCCTGCCACAAGTCGAATGAGGAATTTAGGTAAAGGAGGCATAAAATAGGGACGTCGCATGGCCTTAGCCAAAGCTTTGGTAAATTCGTTTTGTGTAACAGGATTTGGACTAACTGCGTTATAAACTCCTTGCCAATGGTTTTCTCCAGCCGTAAGAATCATCTGTACCAAATCGTCCACGTGAATCCAGGCTTGCATTTGTTTCCCATTGCCGAAGGCAGCACCTAAACCAAATTGCGTTGGGATTTTTAATGGCCCTAGCACTCCACCAGTTTTCGTCAAGACTAAACCAATTCTCAATTTACACAAACCAACGCCAAGGGTGGTAAATTGATCCTCTTCTGCTTCCCATGCCATAACAACCTCTTCTAAAAAGGAGTCGGGTTTTGGTTGATAATCTTCGGTATAAACAGCAGTAAACGAGGACGGATAAATTCCAATGGCAGAGGCTGCAATAACTTGTTTTACGCGATGCTGGTCTTTACAGCTCGCCAAACCTTTAACAAGGAGGCGTGTCCCTTCTACCCGACTGTCTAAAATCTCTTTTTTATTTTTAGCTGTCCAGCGTTGTGAAATACTCGCTCCGGCCAGATGCACAATGAGATCCACACCGTCAAAACAAGCAGTATCTATTTCTTCTGTTTTGGGGTTCCAATAAAATCCTTTTGCTTGGGGTAAACTATTGAGCTGTCCTTTTCGTGTTGTAAGGTAATGTATGCTATGCCCTGAGGCAATAGCTTTCTCTAATAATACATTACCCACCAAGCCAGTCGCCCCAGTGATTAATATTTTCATGCTTTTTT
>WTJP01000029.1 GCA_011526275.1 Candidatus Arcticimaribacter sp.
AAAATGTTTTCTGTATTTTTGCATAAACTTATTTAGCCGTGGTAAAGATTGGTGATATTGAATTAGGGGAATTTCCGCTTTTGTTGGCGCCCATGGAAGACGTGAGTGATCCTCCCTTCCGTGCCCTGTGCAAGGAGAACGGTGCTGATGTAGTCTATACCGAGTTTATCTCAAGTGAAGGATTGATTCGCGACGCGGCTAAAAGTGTTCAAAAGCTCGATATCTATGAAAAAGAGCGCCCCGTTGGGATTCAAATCTTTGGCGCGAACATGGACTCCATGTTGCGTTCGGTTGAAATCGTTGAAGCGACCAAGCCCGATATCATAGACATCAATTTTGGCTGCCCTGTAAAGAAGGTGGTCTGTAAAGGTGCTGGAGCAGGAATTCTCAAAGATATTCCGCTCATGGTGAAACTCACCGAAGCCATGGTAAAACACACCCACCTGCCCGTTACGGTAAAAACCCGTTTGGGTTGGGATCACGATTCCATTAAGATTGTGGAAGTTGCTGAACGTTTGCAAGACGTGGGCTGCGCTGCGATTTCCATTCACGGGCGAACCCGCGCACAGATGTATAAAGGCGATGCCGACTGGCGCCCGATTGCCGAGGTGAAAAACAACCCCCGCATGCACATTCCTGTTTTTGGAAATGGCGATGTGAATACCCCAGAACGCGCGGTAGAAATGCGCGACGATTACGGCTTAGACGGAGCCATGATTGGAAGAGCAAGTATTGGAAACCCCTGGTTCTTTAATCAAGTAAAACACTATTTCAAGACAGGCGAGCACATGCCAACCCCTACCATCGTTGAGCGGGTTGAGGCAGCACGACGTCATTTGGAAATGTCTATCGCTTGGAAAGGAGAAACCCTTGGGGTTTTAGAAACCCGCCGCCACTATACCAATTACTTCAAAGGGATTCCGCATTTTAAGGAGTACCGTACCCGCATGGTGACTTCCAACGCTTCAGAAGAGGTTTTTGCGACTTTAGCCGAGGTGGAAAAACAGTGGGGCGACTACGAAATGGCTTAAGCCAAATCCATTTTCTTATCGATGTTTCGCGTTGCCCAAGCCGAGGCCAACGCACCTAGACCAAAGACAGTGACGAGGACCAATAGACCGTTTTGCAGGGCGAATTCCACGGGATAAGGCAATGCCGTTCCGGGAACGTATAGAAAGGGAAACGCTTGTTGAACCGCGACCAAGATGGCGCCAAGGAGAAAACCTAAACCGCCCCCTACCCAACTAATGAGTCCTCCTAAATAGAAAAAAACCTGCTGTATTTGCTTAGGGGTTAACCCCATGGCAAAGAGAATATTGAGTTGAGGTTTCTTGTCTAAAAACATCATGATGAGGGCACCAACCACATTGAACAAGGCGATGATGATGATGAGGCTAAAAATCAAATAGACGGCTACATTTTCGGTGTTTAACATCTTATACAATGCAGCGTTGAGTTGAACGCGATTCAACACCCGAATGTCTTGCTGCAGCAAGCTTGAGATTTCTTTTTCAAGTGCGACCAAGTCGGCGTCCTCAGAGGTCTTGAGCTCGATATAGGTGTATTCGTTTTCTTTTCTTTGGAAAAGGCGTTGGGCCAATTCCATTTTAGCGAAGAGGTACTTTTTATCGATCTCTTCGTTGGCAAAGTAAATTCCCGCCGCCACGGCCGATTCGTTGATGAGGGGGTTCTGTCCTAAACTGGTTCCCCCTTTTCTTTTGGGCGTGGACAGCTGCAGAAAGTCGGTGTAATCATATACTCCAAGGCTGAGGTATCGCGCGATACCGCCACCAATAATGACCTCGTCAAAACTATTGGCGAACCAGTTTCCACTCACGAGTAAGGCTTCAATGTCGATGAGTTCGTTATAGTTTTCTTTTACGCCGCGAAGCAAGCCCACTTGGCTCTTGTTGCGGTAGGTTAAAAACACCTTGTCTTCTAGAATTGGACTGGCCATGGCGACACCTTCTAGGGCACTGATTTGTGCCAGTTGCAGCGAATCGACCACTAAGCGTTTTCCCAAAACAGCTTCCACCCGAGCGTCGGGATCAAAGGCATTGGAGAAAGAAAGGCCAAAACTTTTAAGCCCAGTAAAAGCACTTAGCACGATGAACAAGGAAGCCGAAGCGACCAAGACCACCCCAACCGAAATGAGGTTGATGAGGTTGACAATGGTTTGTTTACTCTTGGAAAAAAAATACCGCAATGCAATGAAGAAGGGCAGTTGCACGGCTTACTTTTTTTGGCGTTTCCCCAGTTGCTCAGGGTCTAGAATAGGGTTTTCAGGCGACTTAAGGGCCTGATCAATTTCTTCGATATAGTCGAGCGAGTCGTCCATAAAAAACAACAGCTCTGGAACACGGCGCAATTCGTTTTTTAAGATTTGCGAAAGGTCGTGTTTGACTTGAAAGGCATTGGAACGAATTCCTTCTAACCAAGTATTGGCGTCTTTTGAAGGGAATAAACTCAAATATACTTTTGCGATGGAAAGATCTACAGTAACGGTTACTTTGGTGACCGAGATCAAGACATTGCTCACCCCTTCTTTACGCACAGCTCCTTGCAAAAGCTGAGCAATTTCTTGCTGTAAAAGCGCACCGATTTTCTTCTGTCTTGGACTTTCCATATTGCGATTATTGGGTAAAATTAAGCATATTTGTTGGACTAATATTTTTCAAGATGCAAAAGCGCGTTCTATTCTTTTTATTCGGTTTGATTTCCTTCTTCGTCTCAGCACAGGGAGATGTTGATGAAATTAGTCAGCTCATTTTTGAGAAGACCAATGCCCTGCGACTTGCAAAAGGGAAAACACCTTTTAAACCATTGGATAGTTTGAATCGATTGGCGCAGTACCACAGCGACAATATGGTCGCGAAAGCCTTTTACAGCCATGTTGACCCCGAGGGCTTAAACCCTGTTAGCCGAGCAGAAAAACTAGGCATTCAAGCTTGGCGCAGAGTAGGGAATACTTTTATCGGGATAGCAGAAAACATTGCCCAAGTGCCTTGGTTTGAAAATGTTTCTACTTGCGGAGACACCCGTTCGGCAGAAGCCTTGGCCGAATGTATGGTTGAGGGCTGGAAAAACTCGCCCCCCCACTACAAAAACATCATGGGTGATTATGTTTATCTAGGCGTGGGGATTCAGTTCGACAAAAACAAAATGGGCTTTGGGACACAGGTCTTTCGTTAATCGACCTTTTCCCACTTGTACTCCCCGTTAAGACGAAATGTACCGATGTATTCTTTGTCCCAACTGTCGGGAGAAATCAAAGAGAGAAAGTCTTTCCCGTCCTTCCCAGCATAGAGGTGATAGCGTTCCCCAACAATGGGCTCAAATTTAAATTTGGCCGAATAGACTCTTTGGGTATCGGCGGCAAGGGTGACAAAGTTTTTAATGCGGTTTTGTAGATCTTCCAGTTCTGCTTGGAACTGTTTCGACACTTTTTCCACCCCTTTTTGCTTAAAGGCATCTACGTTTGGAATGTGAATGACGGGGCTGCTGTTGCTGGTCGCATAGGGAAGAAGTTTGGAAATGTATTCCTGGGTTTCTTCATTCCAAGCCACCCCATCGGGTTTTTTGGTGGATTTCATTTTTCTAGCTTTTTTACAAAAGTACGCACTTCCTTTCGAATGGGAAAAACGCTGTGAAAGAACGACTATTCTTCCTTGTTGTTTCGCATTTCACGAATAGCATTGTAGCCCATAATGGCTAGTGCGAAGAGGATGCCATAAACGACAATATTGGTCAAGAAATATCCCATGTTTACGAATGTACAAATTTTTGCTTTTTGCTTCTGGCGGGAAATGCTTAAGAAAACAAAATTTAGGCGTAGTTTTGTTTGATATACGACAGACTATGATGACACTTTCTGCGCTTTTTGCCATCACTTTGGCGATGTTAATCATTTGGCGATCGAGCGATGGTTTTGAAGTAGCTTCAGAATATTTGGGCCGCAATCTAACCGATGGGGTGCGTGGTGCAACCATCAATGCTGTAGGGAGTTCGATTCCAGAGTTATTTACCACCTTGTTTAGTTTAATGCTTTTGGGGGAAGTAGACAATTTTGCTTTTGGGATTGGAACCACAGCAGGAAGCGCCATTTTTAACGGGATGATTATTCCAGCTGTGGCCATACTTGCTGTATTGGGTTACGGAATCGCGCAAAAAGTGAACGTATCCAAAAAGGTGATTTTACGCGACGGGATTGGTCTTATTATCGCCGAGCTTATTTTGATTTACATGGTTTCGGGCAATCACCTCACTTGGGTGCACGGCCTTGTTTTGATGTTGACCTATGTGGTCTATGTTGGCTATATGTTCGCTACCATGAAGAAGAAAGAAGAGGAGACTCCTTTAGCTGAACCTAAGGAGCGGGAAGAGGAACATAGAATAGGGCGAAAGCCTTCCATTTTTAAGGCTTTAATTCTACTCGATTTTGAGCATGTTTTTGTGCGCAAACAAATCAACACCCTAAACGCTTGGGCGCTTCTTTTGTTTTCCATGCTGGTGATTGGCTTGGCCTGTATTGTCTTGATTCACTCCTGTGAATTACTTTCAGCTGAAATGGGAATTGCCCCCTACTTTATTGCGGTGGTATTGGCCTCGGCGGCAACGTCAGTTCCCGACACTATTTTATCTTATCGCGATGCGGTAGCCGGGCAGTATGACGATGCAGTAGCCAACGCATTGGGGAGTAATATTTTTGACATTTGTTTTGCTCTAGGGTTCCCGCTATTCGCCTTTACCTTGTTTAACGGGCCCATTACTATGACAGCAGAAACGGTAGCCAATGTCGCCGAGCTTCAAGCGAGCTTGGTCATCTTGACGATCGCGGCCTTTTTTATCTATTACTTCAATGCTGGTTTACGACAAATTCACGCCTATGCTCTACTAGGGCTCTACGTGATTTTCACCGCCTTTATTTTCGCAAAAGCCTACGAGTTTTCCTGGGCGATACAGCTAGGAGAAATCTTGGCTTCGTGGATTCCTAAAGTGGCTTAGTGGGGCAAGTGCTTTTGCAAGAGACCATAGCAAAAAGTTCCCAAGGTCGCTGCGGCGATGACAACGAGAATGGGTAAAAACCCAGCCCCTAAAACGGTAAACATAGGCCCAGGGCAGGCACCAGAAATGGCCCAGCCAAACCCAAAGAAAAGTCCACCAAAGAGGTAACGTTTCCAGCCTTTTTCTTTATCGGCAATGTGAATTTCTTCTCCGTCTAAGACCGATTTTACCTTGAGTTTTTTAAGCAAATAGGTGATGATTACTCCACAAAAAAGGGCAGAGCCAATGATGCCGTACATGTGGAAGGCCTTGAATTGAAACATTTCATAAATGCGGAACCAAGAAGCCGCTTCCGATTTAAACATGGTGATCCCAAAAAGGATCCCGATTGCAAAATAAACAACTGTTTTCATGAGAGTAATAGGGGAAGAATAAAGTGATTCACAATAAGGCCACCAGCAAAAAAGCCAATGACAGCAATTAAAGAGGGCAATTGAAAGTTACTCAAACCCGAGATGGCGTGTCCTGAAGTACACCCCCCAGCATAGCGGGCACCAAAGCCCACAAAAAAGCCACCCAGGCTTAGAAGAACCAAAGCCTTACCACTGCTTAAGGCGTTAAGGTCGAAAAGCGCACTGGGCATATAGGCCTGACCTGCATCGGCGATACCAAGCGTGTTGAGTTGTGCTATGGTTGCAGCGCTAATTTCTACAGCAGTAGAGTTGCTGAGAAAGTTAGCCGCAAGGAAACCGCCCAGAATTGCACCAGCAGCAACGACCAAATTCCAGCGTTGCGCCTTCCAATCAAAAGCGAAAAAGGAGCTTCTCTTCCCTGCTCCTAAAACAGCACAGAGGGTGCGTAAATTGGAGGACATACCAAAGGTCTTCCCTGTCCAGAGAAGTAAAAACATGACCAAAGCAATCATGGGCCCACTGAAATACCAAGGCCAAGGGTTCATTAAAAATTCAAGCATAATTAAAATTATCTAGGGTTTATTATAATGTAGATGGGCAAACATAATCTGTCACGGGAATGGCCGTTTCTTTGATAGCTTTAAAACCGCCTTTCACATCGATGAGGTTGTGGATCCCCCGTTTTTTTAGCAATGAAGCTGCGATGACAGAGCGGTAACCTCCCGCACAGTGCACATAGAAGGTGCCTTGCTCAGGAAAGTCTTTTAGGTGCTCATTCAAATAATCAAGCGGGGCGTGCTGTGCGCCTTGGATGTGTTCAGACAGGAATTCCCCTTCCTTTCGCACATCAAAAACAATAGCTTCTTTATTTTTTATTGCTTGTTCTAAGCCTTCAGCGTTTACACCACTAATGCTGTCGTATTCTTTTCCAGCGGCTTTCCAAGCGGTAAAACTTCCCTCTAAATAGCCCAGTGTATTGTCGAAACCAACACGGGACAGGCGAGTGACGGTTTCTTCTTCTCTCCCTTCAGGAGCAACGAGGAGGATGGGTTGTTTTACATCGGCAATTAGCGCTCCTACCCAAGGGGCAAAACCGCCGTCTATACCAATAAAGATAGATTGTGGAATATGGCCAAGTACGAAATCGTTTTGATGACGCACATCAAGAATTAAAGCGCCTTCAGCATTGGCTACTTGCTCAAAAGCCGCAGGGTCTAGGGCACGGGTACCCCGGGCAAGGACTTTATCGATGTCTTCATAACCCGATTTGTTCATCTTCACGTTTAAGGGGAAGTAAGATGGAGGAGGCAATAAACCATCGGTAACTTCTTGGATGAATTCCTCCTTGCTCATATCGGCGCGCAAGGCATAGTTCATCTTTTTTTGGTTCCCCAGGCTGTCCACCGTTTCTTTCATCATGTTTTTCCCACAGGCCGAACCGGCTCCGTGTGCGGGATAAACAATTACATCGTCAGCCAAAGGCATGATTTTATTGCGCAAGCTATCAAAGAGATAACCGGCCAAGTCTTCTTGGGTAATTGTATTGGCTTTTTGGGCCAAGTCGGGGCGACCAACATCGCCAAGAAAAAGAGTGTCTCCGCTAAAAATAGCGTAGTCTTTTCCGTCTTTATCGCGAAGAAGATAGGTCGTGCTTTCCATGGTGTGCCCAGGGGTGTGCAAAGCGACAAGGGTAATTTCCCCGAGGGGAAATTCTTGACCGTCTTTTGCGACAACAACATCAAAATCGGGATTGGCGTTAGGGCCATAGACAATAGGGGCACCTGTTTCTTTCGACAAGGTTAAATGACCACTCACAAAGTCGGCGTGGAAGTGGGTCTCAAAGATGTATTTTACTTTAGCACCGTCTTTTTTCACACGGTCTAAATAGGGCTGTACTTCTCGCAAAGGGTCAATAATAGCGACTTCGCCTTGACTTTCGATATAGTAGGCGCCTTGTGCTAGACAACCGGTATAAATTTGTTCAATATTCATTATGTTGTAAAATTAGGTCTTATTTCGTTGTGTTGCGATGCTTTTCTCCAGCTCAGAGGGCGCCGTTCCAGCAATGGCGTTGACGGCTGCTTCTAGAGAAGAAAAGACATAGAGTTCTTCAAATTGATCGAGTATTCCCACCTTGTGGAAGCGGTCCCTAAGCGGTCCAATGAGTCCTGTCCAATACACTTTTACTCCCTTTTGGTTGAGCTCTTCAATAAACAAGGAAAGCATTTGTAGGGCCGAGGCGTCAATGGAATTGATGCCAGCCGCAGCGATGACCAAATGTTTTAGCTTTTGGTCTTGTGCTTCCATTAGGGCAGTGACTTTTTCTTTAAAATAGCCTTGGTTCCCAAAGAAGAGCTGACCGTCGAAACGTAAAATCAGCACCCCAGGAAAGGTGACTACATCTTCTGAAAAACGACTCACATTTTTAAAATAGTGGGTGTCTTTTATGCGCCCTAAAACGGCAATATGCGGGCGGGTGTTTTGATAAACCATATGGAGTAGCGCCACAAAAACCCCAAGGAGAATCCCTTCTTTTATTCCAATAAAGAGCGTAATGGCAAAGGTGAACAGGAGGATATAAAATTCCTGACGGTTGTTTTTCCAAAGGTATTTGGGGTAGTTTACATCAATAAGCTTGACCACTGCGACAACAATAATTGCCCCTAGAACTGCTGTGGGGAGGAAGTAGAAGAAAGAGGTAAAAAAGAGCAAGGTTAGGCCCACCACCAAAGCGCTAAATAAAGCGGCAATCCCTGATTTTGCTCCGGCCTCATAATTTACTGCCGTTCGGGAAAACCCTCCTGTGGTGGGATAGGCTTGGAAGAAGGCTCCAACAATATTTGAAGTTCCCAAGGCAATGAGTTCTTGATTGGCGTTGAGTTCGTTTTTTTTCTCCTTTTCTTCAATGGCTTTGGCTACCGAAATTGCTTCCATGAATGCGATTAGCGAAAGCGTTAACGCAAGTGGGATCAAGGCATAGATTTGCTCTGGGGTTGCAGAAGGAAGAAGCAAGGAAGGCAAGCCGCCAGGCACCTCTTTTACGAGTGCAATTCCAAGTTCTTCTCCGTTGAATTGAACAACGAGGAGGGTCGCTAGGAGCACTAAAAGTAAAGCTGCGGGAAGCTTTGGAAAGTATTTTTTAAAAAAGAATAAAAAAACGACCCCCAAAACACTAATGGCCACAGTAGGCAGATGAGTTTGAGGGCCCAATTCTATCAAAAAGGAAAAAAGTTCGTGTATTTTATTGCTTCGGGGAATGTTTATCCCCAGAAGGTGGTTCACTTGACTCATGCCAATGATGATGGCCGCTGCAGAAGTAAATCCGCTGATGACAGGTTTGGAAAGAAAATTGACTAAAAAGCCCAATTTTAAAACACCCAAAAGCAATTGAAACAGCCCCATAAAGAAAGCTAAAAAAACAGCTAAGGCGATGTACTCACTTGGATCTGAAAGGGAGAGCGCGCCTAGGCCAGCGGCAACCAAAAGGGAATCCATAGCGACCGGGCCAACGGCCAATTGGCGGGAAGTGCCCATAAAGGCATAAACAATTTGCGGAAACAATGCGGCATACAAGCCATAGACCGGAGGAAGACCAGCGATCATCGCATAGGCCATGCCTTGGGGAATGAGCATAATCCCCACGGTGAGTCCTGCGGTAAAGTCGTCTTTTAAGTCGACGCTTGAGTAGGACTTGATCCAAGAAAACAGCGGAAAGAAGCGCATCAATTGTTTCATCTTAAAGCAAAACTACAACCAAGAAATAAAACCTTGGGTAACCTAGGTTACTTTAGCCCAGCATTTCAATGGCGTTGCGGTGTAATTTGATTTTCTCTTGTTGTTCAAGGCGTTTCAACAAGCGCGAGACCACGACCCGCGAGCTGTAGATTTCTTGGGCAATGTTTTGGTGGGTGATGGAAAGCACGTCTTTTTTGTTGATGCGTTTTTTTTCTACAAGGTATTCCCAAAGACGGGTTTCCAGTTGGTCAAAGGCAATGCTATCGACCGTTTCTAGAAGCTCTTCCATGCGTTTGTGATAGCTCATAAACACAAATTTTCGCCAGGAAGGGTAACGAGAGGACCACTGCTCAACAGCCGTTAGTGGAACCATGATGAGTTGAGAGGGAAGTTCGGTGACGGCGCGAATCTTACTTTTTTGTTCGCCCATTTCCCATGCCATGGTCATGGTACAAGAGTCTCCTTCTTCCAAATAGTAGAGCAAAAGTTCATCGCCATTGGCATCTTCTCTCGAGATTTTAATTGCTCCATTTAACATAAGCGGCACCCCTTTTATGGGTTCACCAATGTCCATAAGCTCAAAATCTGCAGGCACGGAACGCAATGTCCCCACACGTGCAATTTCTTCGAGTAAAGCGGCTTCGAAAACATGGCCAAACTGTTGTTTGAGTTCTACAATCAAAAGAAAGCGATTTTATTCTATTGCAAGGTAGGGATTCTTTTTGCAAGGGGAGTTCCTCAAAAAATCCTGAGAACGATTTGCGAAGGACGAAAAACAAAAACTTTCCTACCTTTTTAAGGTCTAAGCAACAAACGCCTCTCTTTTGAATCGAGTAAAAGAACAAAGCATAGTAAAAGCATTAGCACAGCAAGATGCAGCAGCAGCCCTAAAGGCGATCATGGGCTTGTATCATGAAATGCTGTATTGGCACATACGAAAATTGGTGATGGTGCACGAAGATGCCGATGATGTTTTGCAAAACACCTACATGAAGATATACAAGGGGCTCCCCAATTTTAAGCAGAAAAGCAGTGTCAAAACCTGGGTGTATAGAATTGCTTACAACGAGTCGATGCGCCATTTGGAAAAAGCTGGGAGGCAGGGGATGGTGCTGAGTGAAGAAATGACAGAAAACTACTGGGGGAAGTTACGTGCCGATCCTTATTTTGATGCCGATGCTTGCGAAGAACGCTTACATGGATTTATGGCAGAACTCCCCGAGCGCAAGCGGCAAATCTTTGTGATGAAATATTTCGAAGAACTCACTTTTGAAGGTATCGCAGACCTGCTTAAGATGAACACCAATTCGGTTAAAACAAGTTTTTATGCCATGAAGAAACAGTTGGAAGAACAAATGAAAACAGCCATATGAAAAAGAAAAGCAAAACAGCACAAGGCCGTTTGGGCTATACCGTACCTAAGGATTACTTCTCCACTGCTCAAGAGCAGATGTTGCAGCGCACACTTGCGACCCCAACACCCGTAGGACGATCTGATCGCTATTTGTGGTTTGGAATAGCAGCCTCTATAGCGCTGTTGATTGGCCTCTTTGAAATGGAGCAAAGCACAACAGCGGAGTTTGATCTAGAGTTCGAATCCATCATCATTGAGTCGGTAGCGGTGGAAGAAGCCGCTTTCGACGATTGGTTTGAAGAAGAATACATATTATCGGA
>WTJP01000040.1 GCA_011526275.1 Candidatus Arcticimaribacter sp.
CAAAAGTGGTTTTTACCGCTGCCTGAATTTCTTCGGCGAGTGCCAAAATTTCTTTCCCTTTGGCATTTCCGTGATTTACCAAAACAAGGGCTTGGTGTTCGTGAACTCCTGCATCGCCTCGGCGTTTTCCTTTAAAGCCTAGGGTGTCGATTAACCACCCCGCGGGAACTTTAACAGTTCCGTCTGCTTGAGGGTAGTGGGGAAGCTTGGGGTAGTCTTCTTGCAGGCGATCAAAATCGCTTTTGTTCAATACCGGGTTTTTAAAAAAACTTCCGCTATTTCCCAGCACGGCAGGGTCGGGTAATTTACTTTGTCGGATAGCGATGACCGCTTTTGCAATATTTTGTGGACTGGGTGTAGTGTCACCCAATGCACTGCTTATGGCACCATAGCTGGTCGCCAAACGGTGATTGCGTTTGGTCAAACGAAAACGCACCGCGCAAATTACATATTGATTTTTCCCTTGTGTCTTAAAATAGGAAGAACGGTAACCAAAATCAGCCTGAGCTAAATCAAAATCTTGAATCGTTAGATGGTTGCGGTTGAGGGTGGTACAACTCACAAAAACATCTTTCAGTTCCACCCCATAAGCCCCGATGTTTTGAATGGGGGCAGTGCCCACATTTCCAGGAATAAGGGATAGGTTTTCCAATCCGCCATAGCCTTGGTCCAAAGTCCAACACACAAAGGCATGCCAATTTTCCCCTGCCTGAGCTTCTACCACCACTTCTTCATCGTTTTCTTCTACGACGGCAATCCCTTTTAGGTTAACGTGAATACAAAGTCCGGGTTGGGGTTGGGTGAGGAGTAAGTTACTCCCACCACCTAAAATAAAATGCTCGTTATAGTCGGGGTTTTGAAGTACTGTTTTTAAGTCGTCGATGGTGTCAACAGAGACAAAGGCTGCTGCGCTTTCATCTACCCCAAAGGTGTTCCAATTTTTAAGCGAATAGTGGGTTTGAATATTCATGCACCAAGACTTCCCAGCAAGTTAGTCAATCCTTAGGAATTGGAATAAGCTACCAAGGCGCTTTTTAAAATTTCAGCCGAACGTTTGAGCTTTTCTTCATTCAATACAAAGCCAATACGTACTTCTTTTTGTCCAAAACCTGGCGTGGAATAGAATCCTGCAGCTGGGGCAAACATCACGGTTTCGTTGTCTAAATTATAATCGGTCAACAGCCACTTAGAAAAATCTTCGGCATTGTCTACCGGTAATTCTACCATACAGTAAAATGCACCCGCTGGATTGGATACACGCACCCCATCAATTTCTTTTAGGGCATTCATTAGGGTAACCTTGCGTTGGCTGTACTCTTTTACGACTCCTTTGAGGTAGGTGTCTGGTGCACTCAACGCCGCTTCACTGGCCATAAGGGCATAGGTAGCAGGAGACAAACGCAGGTGAGCAAATTTCAAGGCAGTTGCCAAAAGCGCCTTGTTGCGACTCACCATAGCACCCACACGTGCTCCACAAAGACTGTATCGTTTAGAAACCGAGTCGATCATGATGGCGTGTTGCTCTAGTCCGGGTAATTCCAAAACAGAGAAGTGTTCCATGTTCTCGTCGTGGATAAACTCACGATACACTTCATCTACGATAAAAAATAGGTCGTGCTTCAAGGCCAATTCTCCCAAGGCAGTGATTTCTTCTTTGGTGTAGAGATAGCCGGTAGGGTTGCTGGGGTTACACAGCAAAATGGCACGGGTTTTATCGGTTACTTTCGCTTCAATCTCGGCTAAAGCAGGAAGTTTAAACTGGTCGTCGAACAAAGAAACCACAGGGACAACTTGCACGCTTGCGGCAGCGGCAAAGCCGTTGTAGTTGGCATAAAAAGGTTCAGGAATAATGATTTCATCACCAGCATCGCAAATACTATTCAAGGTGAAAGCTAAGGCTTCACTTGCACCCGTGGTGACAATGATCTCCTCAGGATTTAACTCGATGTTGTGTTTGGCGTAATACTGAACCAATGCTTTACGGTAGGCCAGTGACCCTTCACTAGAACCATAGGGAAGCAAATCCAAAGCATTGTTTTTTACCACTTGCATCGCCTCTTCTGGGGCGTGAATATCGGGTTGGCCAATGTTGAGGTGATGCACATGTATCCCCCGCGCCTTCGCTTCATCGGCAAAATGAACCAATTTGCGAATGGGAGATTCAGGGAGATCGTTTCCTTTTTTTGAAATGAGTGGCATGCTGCTGTGAAAAATCAGCTGCAAATATCTTAAAAAAAAATGTGAACTAAGGTCTACGCAACCCCATTCGTGCTTGTGATTTGTTACAAATTTAACAAGCCGTTGCTATTATCGCCCTAAAGCCATCTGTTTAAAGGACTGTCCCTTTTATTTTTAAGGAGACAATAGGGGTGCTTTCCGCATTGGAATTGACCGTAATGGTTTTGCGAATTGGACCTACGCGATTGGTGTCATATTTGACTTGAATCTCTCCTTTTTCGCCAGGAGCGATGGGTGCTTCTGGTTTTTTGGGGATAGTGCATCCACAAGAAGAATACACTTTGGAGATGACCAATGGTTGGTTCCCCGTGTTGGTGAATTCGAAACTGCGAATACCATCGCTACCGCGTTCGATTTCGCCATAATCTACCACTTGAGCGGTAAATTCAATTGCAGGGCCGTCTGTTTTTTCTTGGGCACTTAGATTTAAGGTTAAAAACAATGTTAATCCTAACAATAATGTTCTCATAATGAATTGTTTTGTGGGTCGAATATACAATATTTCTTCATTTTAACGCCTTGGATTAGAAAGTCAACGGTTTTCTTTTGATTTCACTTCAGGCGGTTTATTTTTGTTGTTTATTACAAAAATCAGACCATTTATGGCCATTCCCTCAAAGTTTGACGCAGCAAGTGTTGAAGAAAAATGGTACGCCTATTGGAGCGAGCAAAATTACTTTGCTTCTACTCCCGATGAGCGTGAACCTTATACCATTGTAATCCCCCCGCCCAATGTGACGGGTGTACTACACATGGGGCATATGCTGAACAATTCATTGCAAGATATCCTCATTCGTCGAGCGCGTATGAAAGGGCTTAACGCTTGCTGGGTACCTGGAACCGACCATGCATCCATTGCTACAGAAGCTAAAGTTGTGGCACGTCTTAAGGAACAGGGAATAGATAAAAACAGCCTGAGTAGAGAAGAGTTTCTCAAGCACGCTTGGGAATGGACCGATGAATATGGAGGTGTTATCCTTCAGCAATTAAAAAAATTAGGCTGCTCTTGCGATTGGGACCGAACTAAGTTTACACTCGACGACGATATGTATGCTTCGGTCATTAAAGTATTTGTTGATTTGTATAACAAAGGACTCATTTACCGCGGTTACCGTATGGTGAATTGGGACCCAGAAGCACAAACTACCCTCTCTGATGAGGAGGTGATTTTTGTAGAAAAGCCCGGCTTCCTTTACCACATTGCCTATGCTGTTGAGGGAAGTGACGAAAAAGTAATCATTGCGACTACGCGTCCTGAAACGCTGTTGGGAGACACCGCTGTGTGTATTCATCCTGAAGATGAGCGGTATACCCACTTAAAAGGAAAACGCGTTTTAGTGCCTATTGCGAATCGCAGCATCCCCATCATCGAAGACGAGTATGTCGATCGTGAGTTTGGGACAGGTTGTCTTAAAGTTACTCCTGCGCACGACATCAACGATAAAGAATTAGGAGAAAAACACAATTTAGAAGTCATTGATATTTTCAATGCCGATGCTAGCCTTAACAGCTTCGGTTTACATTATGAAGGGCAAGACCGTTTTGCAGTACGCAAGGCCATCGCTAAAGAGCTGGATGCCATGGGCGTGCTTGTAAAGCAGGAACCCTATCAGCACAACGTGGGAACTTCAGAACGAACCAAAGCAGTAATTGAGCCCCGCTTGTCCGATCAATGGTTCTTAAAGATGGAAGAATTGGCAAAGCCTGCATTGAAAGCCGTTTTGGATTCTGATGAGGTGAACCTTGTTCCTTCTAAATTTAACAATACCTATCGCCACTGGATGGAAAACATCCGCGATTGGAATATTTCCCGTCAGTTGTGGTGGGGACAACAAATTCCAGCCTATTATTACGGCGATGGGAAAAATGATTTTGTTGTAGCTGAAACCCCAGAAGAAGCACTCAAACTTGCGCAAGAAAAAACAGGGAATAACGAATTAAATTCAAAGGATTTAACACAAGACCCCGATGTACTCGATACTTGGTTCTCTTCTTGGTTATGGCCCATCTCGGTTTTTGACGGGATTCGCTACCCTGAAAACGAGGAGGTCAACTATTACTACCCCACACAAGATTTGGTAACCGGGCCAGATATTTTATTTTTCTGGGTTGCGCGAATGATTATTTCCGGATATGAATACCGAAAGGAACAGCCTTTTTCCAATGTTTATCTCACCGGTTTAGTGCGCGACAAGCAAGGACGTAAAATGTCGAAGCAATTGGGGAATTCTCCCGATGCGCTAAAACTAATTTCCGACTATGGTGCAGATGCCGTTCGGGTAGGACTGATGTTGAGTGCTGCTGCAGGAAACGACCTTTTGTTCGATGAGAGTTTGTGTCAACAAGGGAAAAACTTCACCAATAAAATTTGGAATGCCTACCGTTTAATTGACGGTTGGGAAGTAGATGATAAAGCAGCCCTCAATCCGCAAAATGAGGAAGCACTGTCTTGGTATGAAAATAAATTCTATGCCACGCTCGAAAGTATTGAAGATCACTTTTCAAAGTACCGTATTTCTGATGCCTTAATGGCGGTGTATAAATTACTTTGGGATGATTTCTGCTCTTGGTTGCTCGAGGCTGTTAAACCCGCCTATGGTTCGCCCATCGACCAACCTTCACTTGAACGTATCAAAGCACTTTTTGAGTTGAACTTAAAATTGATGCACCCCTTTATGCCTTTCTTGACGGAAGAGCTTTGGCAGCACATGGCAGAACGTTCTGCAGAAGATGCCTTAATCATTTCAGCTTGGCCTAGTGCCAAAGCTTTTGATGCCACTTGCTTAACCGATTTCGAATTGGCTACCAAGATTGTTTCAGGAGTGCGCAACTTTAGAAAAGAACGCAACCTTCCGCAAAAAGAGGCCTTATCGCTTTATGTAGTTGCAAAAGCCGAAGCTGTTAACTATCACGCCTTAATACAAAAAATGGCCGGTGTTGACGAAATTCACTGGGTTGAAGCAGCCCCCGATCAATCGGGTGCGAGTTTCCGAGTGGGTACTTTAGAGTGTTTTATACCGCTAGAAGGCAGTGTGGATATGGAAGCCGAAAAAGCAAAACTCGAAGAAGAATTGCGTTATGCCAAAGGTTTCTTGCAATCGGTACGTAAAAAGCTAGAAAACGAGCGTTTTGTGAATAATGCCCCCGAAAAGGTCATTGCGATGGAACGCAAAAAAGAAGCCGACGCGCTAGAGAAAATCAGCCTCTTGGAAAAGAGCTTGTCTGCGCTGTAGTTTTATTTTTCTGCAATAATCGTTTCTCCCCCACGCACGACTTGGTCGAGCGCGACATTAACGGGTGTCCCCGCAGGTAAGAAGACATCTACACGCGAACCAAATTTGATGAAACCAGCATCTTCACCTTGAACGGCTGTGTCTCCCACTTCTGCGTAATTGACAATTCTTCGTGCGACAGCTCCCGCAATTTGACGGTATAAAACTTCGCCAAATTGTTCATTTTCAACGACGATAGTGGTACGCTCATTCAGTTCAGATGACTTTGGGTGCCAAGCCACCAAATATTTTCCTGGATGGTATTTACTGAAATTGATTTTCCCGCTCATGGGGTAACGCGTTACGTGTACATTAATGGGCGACATAAAGATAGATACTTGCAATCGTTGGTCTTTAAAGTATTCCTTTTCATAAACCTCTTCAATAATAACCACCTTCCCATCAACAGGGGAGAGCAAGTGATTTTCATTGAGTACAGTATTGCGGCTAGGATTTCTAAAGAATTGTAAAACGAGAATCAGTACGATCAATGCACCAACTTGTAAGAGCGTTTTGATCACCTTGTGCAAAACAAAATACTCGGCACTCAAAGCGATAGCGGCGCAAATGATAAACGTGGTGGTGATGATAAAATAACCTTCTTTATGAAACATGATTAAATCAATTTTAAGAGTAAATAATAAAAGGGGGCGGTGTAAATTACACTGTCCATACGGTCATAAAATCCGCCATGACCGGGCAGTAATGAACCGCTGTCTTTGACTTTGGCTCGTCGTTTAAAATAAGATTGCACCAAATCACCTACAGTGGCAAACAAAGGTATGAACAAGCCAACAATCCACCAATACTTTCCAAAGAGTAGGGTGTTTTGCTCTACGGTAAAGAGAAAGAGTAGGGTCATAAAAGCCCCGCCAA
Organism: Candidatus Arcticimaribacter sp.; assembly: GCA_011526275.1. Classification (GTDB taxonomy): domain Bacteria; phylum Bacteroidota; class Bacteroidia; order Flavobacteriales; family Flavobacteriaceae; genus Arcticimaribacter. The sequence goes on from WTJP01000040.1 coordinate 6,387, forward strand.
AGTAACCCTCCCATGATTTTTTCGGGGAAAGCGCGGGGAATAATTTTGTTTTACCAAAGCGCGACCCAAAGAGGTAGGCAAAGGAATTGTTGGTCCAAATCGAGGCGTAAAACACCAACAAGAAATAAGGAGCTTTTTCAGATTCAAGCAGTAAGCACAAAGGAATAAACAGGCTAGAGCTTAAAACATAAAAATAAGTCCAGCTCAATTTAAGTCCAACGCTTAATGGTGGTTTCTTTTGGCTTAGAACGACTAGGGTAATCCAGCTGTTGCATAGAATACTTGCCCCGAGTAAAAAGGAAATCACCGTTGCTGGTATAGCATGGGTATAGGCCATGGTGAGCAGCGCGAGTAAAACGGCAGGACCAAAATAAGAGGTCCACTCAATGAGGCGTTGAAATTCCCATAACGCTAGGGCTGAAAAAACACCAATGACAACAAAAAAGGCCAAAGGTGAAAGCAGCATGGTGGTGCTTAATAGTGCGACATAAAGTGTTCCAGAAAGGACACGTTTACTGAGTTCGTTCATTCATTTACTTCCTGTACCAACAAATATAAATGTTTTGCGCTACCACCGTAGGAAAGAAAATCGTTTTCTTTGGTTGGGTCAAAAGCATTGAGGGTAGTAATATTGGAGGGGAGTTGGTTTTTATACTTGCTGTTGATGGCGGTCATGGCTTCACTTACATCTGCTTTAAAGTCGTTGGTAGAAGCTATAATGATCAAATTATCGGGTAGATCGCTTAGTTTTTGATCTTGAATTTGACGGTTACAAATCAAAATGGCTCCCTTGTTAGCGATTAAGTATTCGCAATGCAAGACCATGGCCTTTGGGTGCTTTACCGCTTGACTTAAGCCAAAAAAAGAAGACAAAATCTCATTCTGCGGGAGCACATCTTCGGGGGACCAATTGTTCTCCTGTAGAATGGATTCAAAGTAATAGCGGGTATCTTTTGCATCTTCACAATAGACAAATTTACCCCCTCGACCTACATAATTTTGGGCAAATTCAATGTGAGTAGGGCTATTCTCTTCGGGAAGATATTGACTGTCTTTTCCCTTCTTTTCAATTTTCTTTTTCCCAAAAAATTGATCGAATATCCCCACCTTGTTTATGCCTCTTTTTCTGTTGAAGAATCGGTTGTTGTGGAATCGTCTTTTGTTTCGCTCGCTTCTTCCGCATTGTTTTGTGCCGCTGCTTCAGCTTCTGCCGATTTATCAGGGAAAGGACGTTCACCTAAAATCTCAACCAAATCGTCTTTAAAGATGACCTCTTTTTCGAGTAAGCGTTCGGCGAGTGCAGTGAGTTTATCTTGGTTTTTGGCGACCAAGTCACAGGCACGGTCATATTGTTCTTCAATGATTTTTGAAATCTCTTTGTCGATTACCTGTGCTGTCTCTTCCGAATAAGGTTTGGAGAAATTATAATCGGTTTGCCCGGTTGAGTCGTAATAGGTAATGTTTCCAATCTCATCGTTGAGTCCATAGACAGTTACCATGGCTTTCGCTTGACGGGTGACTTTTTCTAAATCGCTCAATGCTCCTGTAGAGATTTTATCGAAAACAACTTTCTCGGCTGCACGTCCACCTAAAGTTGCACACATTTCGTCCAACATTTGTTCGGTGCGCACGATCATGCGTTCTTCTGGGAGGTACCAAGCTGCTCCTAAAGATTGGCCGCGAGGAACGATAGTTACCTTTACCAAAGGAGCTGCAAATTCCAAGAACCAACTCACCATGGCATGACCAGCTTCGTGGAAAGCGATGGTTTTCTTCTCTTCTTGGGTAATGATTTTATTCTTTTTCTCTAAACCACCCACAATGCGATCCACTGCATCGAGGAAATCTTGTTTCCCTACCGATTTTTTGTTTTTTCGCGCAGCAATCAAAGCAGCTTCATTACACACATTGGCAATGTCTGCTCCAGAGAAACCTGGGGTTTGTTTTGCAAGAAAATCAACGTCTAAAGACTTGATCGTTTTCAAAGGTTTTAAATGTACTTTGAAGATTTCTTTACGCTCGCGTACATCGGGCAAGTCCACATAGATTTGACGGTCAAAACGTCCGGCACGCATCAAGGCTTTGTCCAAGACATCAGCGCGGTTGGTGGCCGCGAGGATAATAACGTTGGTACTTGTTCCAAAACCGTCCATTTCGGTCAATAGCTGGTTCAAGGTGTTTTCGCGTTCATCGTTTGAACCGGTGAAATTACTCTTCCCACGGGCACGTCCTATGGCGTCAATCTCATCGATAAAAATAATCGCCGGAGACTTGTCTTTGGCTTGTTTGAACAAATCGCGTACACGAGAAGCTCCAACCCCGACAAACATCTCGACAAAGTCGGAACCAGAAAGCGAGAAGAACGGTACTTTGGCCTCTCCTGCAACAGCTTTTGCCAAAAGGGTTTTCCCTGTTCCGGGTGAACCCACCAGCAATGCACCTTTCGGGATTTTACCTCCTAATACGGTATATTTAGTAGGGTTTTTCAAGAAGTCCACAATTTCCTGTACCTCTTCTTTTGCCCCTTCTAGTCCTGCTACGTCTTTAAACGTAACTTTAATATCACTCTTTTCGTCGAAGAGCTTGGCTTTAGATTTTCCAATATTGAAAATTTGTCCACCTGCACCACCTCCGGCATTTCCTGACATGCGGCGCATGATGAAAATCCACACCGCGATAATCACGATGATGGGTAGGAAGCTTAAGATTACATCGAAGAATTTATTTTCGATGGTGACAAATTCGTAATCGAATTCAACATTATTGGCTTTAGCGCGTTCAAGCTTTTCTTGGAATAATTTAAGGTCACCAAATTCAAAGGCATAGTGAGGGCCTTGAACATTGACTTTTCCCAATATATTTTCCTTTTTAAGTGCTTGGTGCTCTGATTTTTCAAGCGCACTTGCTTTAAGGAAGATGCGAGCGGTTTTTTCGTTTTGAATCACCACGCGTTCAATGTCTCCATTGTTCAGGTAACGTTCAAAGGAGGAGGTGTTGGTGCGGCCAGTCGATTGTAGACCACTGTCCCCGAAAAAACTTAAGCCCAGAAGAAGAACGATGATAATTCCATAGAGCCAGTAAGGGTTGAACTTGGGGGTAGTTTCTTTTTTCTTTTTCGCCATTTTATTTAGTAGTTAGAAGCAATTGGGGTGGTTTCAGCATCCCCCCACAATTCTTCAATGTTATAAAATTCTCGTGTTGGTTTTTGGAATACGTGGGTAACTACATTGATATAGTCCATAAGTACCCATTCTGCGTTTTCTAGACCTTCGACATGGTAGGGCTTTTCTTTCAAGGCTTTACTCACGATTTTTTGAATCGATTGAACAATAGCGGAAACGTGGGTGTTTGATGTTCCAGAACACACCACAAAGTAGTCGCAAACCGTGTTGTCTAAAGTTCTTAAATCAAGCAATTTAATGTCTTGCCCTTTTACCTCCTCAATTCCGTGAATGATTTGTGCAATGAGGTGGTCGGCAGCATTCGAAGATTTTGTCATTAATGTTTTAACTTTTCACAAATTTATTATTTATTGGGGACTATAGGGTAACAAATGTCACAATTCAACTTGAACAAAATTGATGCCATTGGCTCGACCAATCAAGCCTTGCGCGAGCAGTTTCAAGCAGGGCGATTGCAACATGGTCAAGTGCTTTGGGCTTTGCACCAAACCCAAGGCAAGGGGCAGCGAGGAGCGGTATGGAGCGTTGAGGCAAAGAAAAACCTCACTTTTTCTGTTTTTCTATCCCAAGAAAAGCTGTCTTTTTCCAGTCCATTTAGCTTAAATTGTAGTGTGGCTTTGGCCTTGAAAAGCAGCTTAGACGCTCTAGATATTCCCGATGTCAGCATCAAATGGCCCAACGACATCTTGTCAGGTGAAAAAAAATTATGTGGAATTCTTATTGAAAATGTTTACCGCGGCAAGTCGTTAAAAGGAAGTATAGTTGGCGTGGGTTTGAATGTAAATCAAGAAACATTCGACCACTTGCCACAAGCCAGTTCCATGCGACTTCAAACAGGGCGAACTTTTGTAATCGAGGAAGTGCTTCAATTGTTTTTAAAGCAATTTTCTTCTCAACTTAAAAATAAGAATGAAGGTGACCTTTTTGAACATTATCGCGCCGCTCTTTTCTCAATCGATCAAAAGAGAGATTTTCGCAAAGGAGAAACGCAATTCAGTGCCACAGTAAAGGGCGTGAATGAAAACGGTCAACTGCTACTGCAACTTAGCGATGGATCCATTAAGGAATTTGCGCTAAAAGAAATCCAATGGGTTTATTGAGGCGACCAATTGGCCGGATCTTTTCTCCAGGTCGATAGGGTCGTCAATTGCGCATTAGAAATTGCTTTACTTTCATTGGCAAAGGCAAGCAGGTGCTCATAGTTGCTCAAAGTATGCAGCGCAATTTTTTTAGCAGAAAAGTTATCTT
>WTJP01000165.1 GCA_011526275.1 Candidatus Arcticimaribacter sp.
GTGTAAACGGTATTCAGTTCTGAGTTGATGATCTCGTTCCCTTCATTAAAATAAGGGCGACGTTCGGGGAAAAATAAAGCAAAAGTTGTGTTGGCATTGATTTGCGATACATCGGCTTCCACTTGTGAAAAGTCTGGATTTAAGGCAAACTCTAGAGTGGTGACACTGTTTAGATCAAAAAGTCCACTCAAGCCCACATTGCCCTTGGGTTTTCCGTAATTGAAACCAGCGTCGTTGCGTTCGCCCGACAAACCGCCAAAGACATAGGGAAGGAGATTGACTCGGTTTTTTGCTTCTATGTTTTCCAACACAATTTCAGTGGGGGTTTGACAAATAAAGCAAGGGCGATTTCGGTTGAGTTTAAAATTGATGCTCTGGCTTCGGGTATCGTCGGTAAAGGTGGTACGCACAAAAACCACTTTCCATCGCATTTTATTTTCTTGCTTAAAGGGTAAAACATTGAAAGGAATCTTTAGTTCTACATGATAACTATCGGCATGTTTGGAAGCTTTGGATTCAAAGTTTAGATCATATTCATCTTCACTATCGGGCAGCAGTTTTCCGTCGATCTGATTTCCTTCGGGATTGGCACCTAGTAAAATCATATAGCGTCCGTCGCCATAGGTATCGATTCCTATCTGCACATTATCGTCTTGAAAACCCTCGTCTCGATTCCGAATGGAGGAGCGCAAATTAGTCATATCGGCATAGGCGATAAAGCCTACATACAAATGGGTAGCGGAATAGTGCACAAAAGCCTTGGTTGGGTGAGGCGCTGGACTGTTGTCACCAGGATTAATCTCATAATCCATAGAGAAGGTTTGGGCTTCTTTCCATTCTTCTTCTCCGACCACACCGTCGAATTCGATGGGAGGTGTTTGAGCAAAACCAAAAGTGAAAATGAAAAGGACGAAGGGGGGAAGTAAATATTTCATAGATAAGATTCTACTGTTATGACGAGGCTTTTTTAGAATTGTTACACAAATAGTTGTTAAAACTTTTTAGCTTTAAAACAAAAAATGCTCGACCACCTTCCATTGGACGAAAAGTGGAATGTTTATACCCATGGTTTTGGTGCCCTCATGAGTGCCTTGGGAATAGCTTATTTACTTCAAAGTTTACCGCCTATCGATACAACCGCCTTTGTGGCTTTACTCGTCTATGGGACTTCCATGGTATTTTTGTTTTCTGCATCGGCCATCTACCATGGGGTTACTGCTCAACATCAAGCCTTTTGGCAAAAAATAGACCATATTGGAATTTATTTTCTCATCGCAGGAACCTACACCCCAGTTACGCTAACCATCTTGAAAGACAGTTCAGGATGGTATTTGCTGGCAGGAGTTTGGAGCATCGCTTTATTTGGAACTTTGTACAAGATTTTCCTCATTAACCGATTCCAGAATTTTTCTCTCTTTTTGTATTTGGCCATGGGTTGGTTGGTCATTTTCGATATTCAAAATGTGATGGAACGCTTCCCTGAAGAAGCATTTTTTTATTTGGCTTTGGGTGGGTTTTTCTACACGGTAGGTGCTGTGTTTTACCGCTGGGAACGCTTGTATTTCCACCATGTAATTTGGCATGTTTTTGTTCTTGGAGGAGCGGCCTCTCACTTTAAAATGGTTTCACTTTTAGTAGCTTAAAGATGAAAGGTTTTTTTCGCATTGTGGTGTGGATACTTGGGGTGTTGACGCTGCTTTTACTTTTGCTTTTATGGGGAAATAAACAACTGGAAACACGCGACACTTTTGCGGCGATTCACACACGATTTGAGCAGAATAATATACCGCTAGAGGAGCATGGATATTCTATAGACACCGAGCAGCTGTACTATGTCACTATGGGTAAGCCCTCAAGTAAAACGCTACTTTTCATTCACGGTTCTCCAGGCGATTGGACGGCTTGGGAACAGCTGTTGACAGAAAGTACATTGGTAGAGAAATACCGTATCGTCGTGGTAGATCGTCCGCCTTTCCAAGGCTCTACTGCAGCGGGTGGAAACTTAAGCAACCAAAGTAGGTCGCTTAAAACAGTAATGGAAAGGGAATGCCAACCTTGTACTTTGGTGGGGCATTCCTACGGTGGTGCCTTAGCGTTGCAACTTGCGGTAGATTTTCCCCAACACACCAATGCCGTTGTTTCCTTGGCGGGCACAGTTGCTTCTGATTACCAAACTCCTAAGTGGTACAATACCCTTGCTCAAAGCAGTTGGCTAACCCCTTTTTTAACCGATGGACTTCTAGCGAGTAATAAGGAGATGCTCCCACTAGCTCAAGACTTGGACGCCTTGATTCCCGCTTTACACACACTGGATATACCGTTTTATTTTATGCAAGGGGGAAACGATGTTTTGGTCGATCCACGATCTCCTTTTGTTTTACTTCCTCATTTAAACAAGGCTGAAATCAAGTTTAATTCCTCTTGGGATCATTTTGTAATTTGGACCGCCCTTCCCGCAGTGGAAGAGATCATCGAAGGCGCTAATCGGTAAAATAAACATCTCCTTGACCGGTAATGCGCTTGTATAAACTGGGCATTCCTTTGGCATACACATTTGCTTGTCCTTTAATTTCTACGTGCAGTTTTTCAATAGCGTTGACCTCGCAATGCCCTTTGCCTAGAATATTGACTTGTACCTTTTTGGCGGGCATAGTATAGCCTGAAAAGCGTCCATTTCCTTCAATAACAATGTTGACTTCCTCCAAAGGCTCGTGTTCTTCTATACAGGCAATTTCAGCGTCTTGACTGATGAAGGCATAGAAACTACGAAGACCCTTGTAACGTTTTATATCCAAAAAGCTCTTTTGAGATAGCTTAATATCGAGTTCACTTTGATCCTTAAAATCTTCTACTGTGATGCGGCTTTCAGCATCGATAAATAGTTTTTTCAATTGGGGGAGGGTAACGGTAATTTCATAGTCATTATCCTCATGACAAAAAGGGTATTGATTACTCAATGTGAGTTGTTGCTTGTATACCCTTTTGCTGAGGGAATCGATATAACGAGGATGCCCCTTAATCTCAATTTGATGTTCCTTTCCTTGCTTAAAAACATAGTTCCCTTTTAGGGTTGATTTTACTGTGTCAAAATCGTCTAAGTCATAATGGCGTTGAACTTTATCATCGGTTAAAAAAAAAACAATCGTCTAGTTCATTGCTGCAACGGCAAAATAAACAAAGGTTGATGATGATAAAGAGAATGGGGTAGCGGCAGAAGTATGAAGTAGGTAAGTCCATAAAAGTAAAATTTAGTGTTGGAAATAAAAAGGTAAAGCACCGAGTCTAGTGCTAAAAAATAAGAACCCCTACGAAGTACTTTCGTAGGAGTTCTTTGGAAAAAAAATAAGTAGCGTAGGTTAAACTCAATTATTTAACTTTTTATTTCTTGCTTCGAAGATGCAACAAAGAAGCACTTGCTTCCAAACGCTTTGTATAAAGTGGTAGTGATGACGTAATAGATGGTAGGTTTGGTGTAATAAGTGGTAATTACACCAGGGCAGCGGTCCCTATTCCCAACACAATAGAAAGGAACTTTTGTAGGTTAAAGCTATGCCCTTCGGAGCTTTCAAAGAGAATAGTGGTTGAAATATGGAGTAAAATACCCAAGACGAACGGCGAAATATATCGATAAAGTGCAAATGAATCGAAGAATTGAGCACTATAGGTACCCAAAGGACTCATCAATGCAAAAACAAAAAGTGCTGCTCCTTTTGTTAATGTCGCCGATTCATGCTGGAACAGCATGGAGCCAATAACCAAACCGATCGGGATTTTGTGAATACTTACTCCCCACAATAAACCAGCTTCGTCATTTAGTGGCATTCCTTCCAAGAAGGCATGAATACACAAACTGATGAGAATCATCCATGGGAACTGCTTTTTGTGATAGTGCACATGACCGTGCTCTGCTCCTTTAGAAAAAAACTCGAGCATGATTTGAAAAAGCATTCCCCCTAAAATCCAAAAGCCCGCATGTTTGTTTTCGAGTTCATAAACCGAAGGTAACATTTCCAAGACCAAGATTCCCAAGAGGAAGGCCCCACTGAAAGCTAAAACAAGTTTCATCCCTTTTGGGGTTTCGGGTTTAAAGTAAAACGCTAGACTCGCCCCAAGTATTACGGCTGAAATGGGAAGTAGGAGGGTGAGTATCATTTTGGTGCTTTCTTAGGTATTGGCAGTTTTGTTGGTCAAAATTAAACTATTTTTGAAGTAAGGAAACGCTCATGCAAACAAATTTCAAAATGCTGGCCAAAACCTTTTTTGGTTTTGAAGATATACTCGCCGAAGAACTCAAGCAGCTGGGTGCTCAAGCGGTAGAAAAGGGAAACCGTGTGGTGCACTTTTCAGGCGATAAAGGGTTTATGTATAAAGCAAACTTATGTTTGCGCACGGCCCTAAAGATTTTAGTTCCCATTCATTCGTCTCAGCTTCGCAATGAAGCTGACCTCTATACCATGGCTTATGACTATCCATGGGAAAATTACTTCTCAGCCCAAGAAACTTTTGCACTAGACAGTGTGGTGTTCGGCGAGATGTTTACCCATTCACTTTATGTATCCCAGCGGGTAAAAGACGCCATTGTTGACCGTTTTCGCGCGAAGGAAGGTGTTCGCCCTTCAGTCGATTTAAAGCAACCAGATGTACGTATCAACGTGCATATAGACCGCAATCAATGTACTTTTTCCCTCGATAGTTCGGGGGCTTCACTTCACCATCGTGGCTACCGTACAGCGACCAATATCGCACCTTTAAATGAAGTTTTAGCCGCGGGACTCATTTTGCTTTCGGGTTGGGATAAACGCAGCAATTTCCTCGATCCCATGTGTGGGAGTGGCACGATTCCCATAGAAGCTGCCATGCTCTCGTGTAATATTCCTGCCAACATTAACCGCAAAGCCTTTGCTTTTGAAAAGTGGAAAGATTGGGACGAAGACCTTTACCTTACCATAGAGGAAGCTCAACTGAATAAAATTCAAGGTTTGGCGGGAACCATAACGGGTTTTGATAAAGCTCCTTCAGCTGTGGCTAAGGCTCAAGATAATGTGCGCAATGCTAACCTGGAAGAGTTTGTTGATATTGATCAAGACAATTTCTTCTTCACTAAAAAAGAAGAGGAAGGTCCATTACACATTGTAACCAATCCGCCTTATGGAGAACGTTTAGTGGGCGATATTAATGAAATATACAAACAGTTGGGCGATACCTTAAAGCAACGCTATACCAATACCCAAGCTTGGGTGATTACGTCTAATTTGGAAGCCATGAAGCAGGTTGGATTACGTCCCTCGAGAAAAATCAAACTGTTTAACGGTAAACTCGAATCTCGCCTTTTGCATTATTCTATCTATGCTGGAACCAAGAAAGTTCACAAACTAAAATCCAACCCGACAAAATGAAAAAAGAAACCCTAGCACTCGTTCTCAATTTTATCTTCTTTGGCGGTCTATTTATTTTTTTTAAAAACACCATCGGTTCCCTTATGCCCATGTCTTATGTGCCGCTGATTGCCCTGTCGGTGCTCTTTACAGGTATAGTGAGTCCAAAATTTTTGGTGAATGAAGGGAAGCTCTTTATGAAAATACCTTTCCGTAAAAAGCCTATTCAGTTTTAGCTTTTATTTTCTTAAATCGGAAAGGGAAGGCATAGGAGAGGGTGTAGTTGATTCCCCCACCAAACTTATTATCATCGGTAATACGATTGAAACCTGGGGCGTGGAGGTTGCCAAAGTCTCTAGGCTGAGCATTATTCAGAAGGGCGTGCATACGAACGCTGATTCCTGCATAAAAATTAGGGAACAGTTCTACCTTAGTTCCGAACAAAAGTTCAAACCAACCGCTGCTGAGCTGTTCGCGTTCGCCTGTTAGAAAACCTTCGGTGGTGTTTACTTGTAAGTATTGATTGGTTTGATACAGTGTATAAGAATTGACGCTGTGGGTGTGTAAACTCCGCGCCAAGCGAAAACCGGCATAGAGTGCATTGTTCATGCCTTTCCAGTTGTTGAAGAAATTGTAATCCACCCCCGCCTTAATGTAGGAGCCTTTGGTGGTAAAATTAATTTGTTCCGACTGTTGTGTCTTTCGTTCACTGCCAATCTCGGCCGCGACATAGAAGCGGTTGGTCAGTTTTAAATCTCCCACAATCTCCAGTCCTTGGTAGCCTTCCCCAAACTGCGTTAAAGCGGGTTTGATTAAATCGATCCCTGCCCGAAGTGCATAAGTCCTTGGGGGGTTTTCCTCCGCTTGTGAAAAACTAAGCAAAGGAAAAAGGAGGCTAATGATAAATGGCCAAATGTGCTTGATCTTCATTGCGAATGCTGTCTAAAAGAATGGTGGAACGAATGTACCAAGTGGGAGAGCCAATAACGGTAATGGGTGGGTCCATTAAGCGATACTCGGCACTAAACCCGCAAGCCCTTCGGCTGTAAATGTCTTTTCGATCTCCGTGATTAAATTGTAGGGTGTCGGCTACTGTAATGCTATCGTTGCTGCTGACGATTACCGCATAGCGGGTATAGGCTTTCGAAAGATCCATGGGGAGACCGGTCGAGTCTCCCGTAAGAATTCGGTAGGCCTTTTCTTGATTTATTTCTTTGAATGAAAACCCAGATACGCTCTTAAATTGACTGGGATTGTTGTGGTCATAGAAGCGAATCACGACCCTTGGGGTTCCCGGTGTCCCTTCATTGCAGATGTCGTCTTTTTCACAAGAGGCGACAAAGAAACCCAAAAAAAACAGGAACAGAAATGCTTTGTTCATGGTACGGAGCTGGGAAAGGGGAGAAAAACTCATCTTCATCAAGACGATAGCGCTTGGTTTTGTTTTTTTACTTAATATTGATTGTAAGTACTGCACAAATTTAGGTATTATTTAAATCATATCATATTTGATTATTTCAACTAAAACGATTCCATGGAACCAGCCAATTTAAACACTATCGGCTTGATGGGGGGCATGAGCTCGGCCGCTACCGCTGCCTATTACGAGATCATTAACCAGAAAGTGAAAACGGTCAAAGGCGGACACAACATTGCCGAAATCATTATTTGCAGCGTCAATTTTGCCGTGATTGAGCAGTATATTCGAGAGGAAGCTTGGGAGGAAGCGGCGCACTACTTGGTGGAAAAAGCAGAACGCCTCGAGGCGGCAGGGGTGAGTTGTATCTTTTTAGGCACCAACACCATGCACCGTGTTCGCGAGCAAATCAAAGCAGCGATCTCCATTCCCTTTATCGACATTTTTGAAACTGTTTCAGCCGAAATAAAAAGCCAAGGGAAATCCACCATTGGGTTGTTGGGAACCTACCCGGTCATGTCAGACAATTTCTTTGTTCAGGCCTATCAAGACTGCGGTATTGAAGTAATGACTCCTTCCGAGGAAGAGAAAAAAGAAATCGATCGTATTATTTTTGAAGAATTAACCCAGCATCAAATCAACGCAACGGCTAAGGCCTATTACCTTGAGGTCATCCGGAAGATGGCAGCCCAAGGGGCAGAAGGGGTAATACTGGGTTGCACCGAGATTAAATTACTGGTTCAGCAGGAAGATATTCCTGAAGTTCCTTTGTTCGATACCCTTGAATTGCATTGCGAAAAAGCAGCGCGTATTTGTATGGGAGAGGCTCCTTAGCCTTGAACTTTTTCTAAAAGTACCACATTTTCTACATGGTGGGTTTGTGGGAACATATCCACCGCTTGTGTTTTCACTACGCGATAATCATTTGCCATCAAGGCTAAATCGCGGGCCTGGGTGGCACTGTTACAACTCACATAGACAATGCGCTCGGGAGAAAGGGACAAGAGTTGTTGCACGACATCTTTGTGCATACCGTCGCGCGGCGGGTCAGTAATGACCACATTGGCCTTTCCATGCCGTTCGATAAAGGCTGGTGTAAAGATGGACTTCATGTCTCCTGCTTCGAAGAAAGCGTTGTTTATACCGTTGTCTTCCGCATTGATTTTTGCAGCTTCAATGGATTCGGGAACCACATCGACCCCAACCACTTTGGTTACCGATTTTGCAATGAATTGCGCAATGGTGCCAATCCCAGTGTACAGGTCATAGACCACATCATCGGGCTTTAGTTGGGCAAATTCGCGTGCTATTTGATAAAGCGCATAGGCCTGTTGCGAATTGGTTTGATAAAAAGTTTTCGCCCCAATTTTGAATTGAAGACCTTCCATTTCTTCTATAATGTAATCTCTACCTGCAAAACAATGAATCTCTTGATCATAAAGGGTGTCGTTGGCTTTGTTGTTGATTACATAGAGCAAGGAAGTGATCTCAGGGAAGGTGTTCTTTACATGCGAAAGTAGGGGTTCTAGTTCCTCTGATGCATGATAAAACTGAATCAACACCATTACCTCACCCGTAGAGGTAGTGCGAATCATCAAGGTTCTCAAAAATCCACTTTGCTCGCGCGGGTGAAAAAAAGTCAATTCTTTTTCGATGGCATAGCGCCGAATTTCGTTGCGAATGGCGTTGGAAGGATCGGCTTGCAAGTGGCATTTTTCAATGTCCACAATTTTGTCCCACATGCCCGGTTTGTGAAAACCCAATGCATTTTTGTTGAAGCTTTCTCCCGAGTCGATTTCCTCTTGGGTCATCCAGCGGTTAGAAGAAAATGAAAACTCCATTTTGTTGCGGTAGAAATAGGGGTGCTCATTTCCGAGTATAGGGAGAGCAGTTTCTGCTTCGACTTTTCCAATACGCTTTAGGTTATTGCTCACCTCTTGTTCTTTGAATTGAAGTTGAGCCGAATATTGCATATGTTGCCATTTACAGCCTCCACATAATCCAAAATGATCGCAAACAGGTTCTTCGCGCAAAGAAGACTTACTGTGGTAGTGTACAATATTTCCTTCAAAATAGCCTTTGCGTTTTTTGTAGGTTTGAATATCTACCACATCTCCAGGAACCCCTCCATTGAGGAAAACGGGGACTCCCTCTTCGGTTTTGGCTACTGTTTTTCCTTTGGTGGCCGTATCGGTAATGGTGAGGCGTTCAAAGAATTTTGCTTTACGTCGATTTCCCATGCCGCAAAAATACAGTTAAAAAAACGTTCTCCTTGGCTAGATGATGGAAGAAATCAAGGAAATATATTGTATTTTTACGTTGGATGATTTCTCTCCCTTAAGAAGGAATTGTGAATTGTACAATGTCAAAAAAACACGAGCATGGCATCTACAGCAAACAAACATTCAGATTACCACTTAGCCCTAGAAAAGAAATACGGAGCACATGATTATCACCCACTTCCCGTGGTTTTAGCTAAGGGAGAAGGAGTTTATCTTTGGGACGTAGAAGGAAAAAAATATTACGATTTCCTCTCGGCCTATTCTGCCGTTAACCAGGGGCACTGTCACCCACGCATCATCGATGCGATGAAGCATCAAGCAGAAACCTTGACCTTGACTTCTCGTGCTTTCCACAACAACAAATTGGGGGAATATATGGAGTTTACCACCAATTATTTTGGTTTTGAGAGTCTATTACCCATGAACACCGGTGCAGAAGGTGTCGAAACAGCCATAAAAATTACCCGTAAATGGGGACACACCGTAAAAGGAATACCTGAAGGACATGCCCAGATAGTGGTTTGCAACAATAACTTCCACGGAAGAACAACGACCATCATTTCTTTCTCTTCCGATCCCGGATCAAAAAATCACTTTGGTCCACACACCAGTGGATTTATTCATATTCCTTACAACGATACCGAAGCCTTGGCAGAAGTTCTCGCCAACAACCCCAACATTGCTGGTTTCTTGGTAGAGCCTATACAGGGAGAAGCAGGGGTATATACTCCCGATGAAGATTTTATTCGAAAAGCGAGAGCGCTGTGTAGTCAACACAATGTATTGCTGATTGCTGATGAGATTCAAACAGGAATTGGGAGAACCGGTTCTTTGTTAGCGGTTTGTGGAAACTGCAATTGCGAAGCGCATTGCGAGCGTCAACAAGACACTTATATCCGACCAGATTTATTGATTTTAGGAAAAGCCTTGAGCGGTGGAGCATTCCCCGTTTCTGCAGTCCTAGCCGATCGTGCGGTTATGGATGTAATACAACCTGGTCAACACGGGAGTACTTTTGGGGGTAACCCACTTGGAACGACCATCGCCATGGAAGCCCTTTCGGTTATACGCGATGAAAAACTCACCCAAAATGCTCGTAGGCTAGGGAAGATTTTCCGTGAAGAAATGAACCGCTACATTGAAGAAAGTTCCATCGTTACTTTGGTACGTGGAAAAGGCTTACTCAATGCAATTGTCATTAACGATAGCGAAGAAAGCGATACAGCTTGGAACATTTGTTTGCGTTTACGCGACAACGGGCTCTTAGCGAAACCCACCCATGGGAATATCATTCGTTTTGCTCCTCCGTTGGTGATGACAGAAGAACAATTACGCGATTGTATCTCCATTATAACGACTACGCTAAAAGAGTTTGAAACAGTTAATGCCTAAAATGTATGCAGGTTTATTTTGACAATGCAGCGACCACCCCATTACGACCAGAAGTAATCGAGGTCATGCATGGGGTTTTGAAGGAAACCTATGGGAATCCATCTTCCACACACGGTTTTGGACGTTCTGCACGCACGCAAATAGAAACTGCAAGAAAGTCGATAGCAGCGCATTTTAAGGCCCAGCCACAGGAAATTATTTTCACTTCGGGTGGAACAGAGTCCGACAATATGTTGCTGCGTTGTGCTGTGGAAGACCTTGGGGTACAAACCATCATCAGTACCAAAATTGAACACCATGC
>WTJP01000059.1 GCA_011526275.1 Candidatus Arcticimaribacter sp.
CGTTTTATGTATGTGCTCCCCTTTTCCGAAAAAGAGGCCTTGATCGAATACACCTTGTTTTCAAAAGACCTGCTGGAAAAAGCGGAATATGAAAATGCGATGATCGACTACCTCAACGAAAAGCAGGCAGGCGAATACACCATCACCGAAAAAGAGCAAGGCAGCATTCCCATGACCGCCTACGACTTTAGTCAACACAACAATGCTAGTCTAATGCACATTGGGACGGCTGGAGGCTGGACCAAAGCCAGTACCGGCTTTACCTTTCAAAAGTCGCAACGAAAAATCAACGCTTTAATTCAACACTTAAAGGAGGAGCGCAGTTTATTGAGTTTCCCACAACGCTCTAAATTTGATTTTTATGATCTCCTGTTTTTAGATGTCTTGGCCAAGTACAATGCCGAAGGAGGAAAACTGTTTACACGGATGTTTCGCTACAATAGCCCGCAACGCATCTTCGCTTTTTTAGATGAAAAAACCAGCTTCTTGCAGGAAGCACGACTCATGGTTTCTTTCCCCATTGGTCGCTTTGTTTCTGCTTTGGTAAAACGTCTTTTCTAATTACAGCTTACGCTCCATCAACTCTTTTGCAAAGGCCGTAAATACTGCTTTCTTTTCAGATGGAATGGAGAAATCTTCCACTGTTTTTAAGGCTTGGTCGGTATAGTCTTTTATCAAAGCTTGAATTTTTTCGTCCGCCTTCGTGGATTTGAAAATAGCTTTCACCCGTTCCACTTTTTCTTCTTGGTTGGAGCTTGAGCTGCTGAATAGAGTGGATAGAACTGTTTTTTCTTCTTGGGTTCCATTCTCGAGTGCCAGTAAATACAGTAAGGTTTTCTTGTTTTCTATGATGTCGCCTCCCACCTGTTTTCCAAAGGTCTCAGGATCACCAAAAGCATCGAGATAATCGTCTTGCAATTGAAAAGCCAATCCCAGCTGAATGCCAAAATCGTAGAAGGCTTGACTCTCTTCTTTACTCAAACCACCCACCATGGCACCCATTTGCAAAGAACAACCCAATAGCACAGCGGTTTTGAATTTAATCATGTGTAAATAGGCCTCCTGACTCACGCTTTCTTGCAACGGAAAATCCATGTCGTATTGCTGACCCTCACACACCTGTTGAGCGGTTAAACTAAACAAAGGAGTCAACGCACTGAATAATTCAGGCGGATACACATTTAGACACTGATAGGCATTTACCAACATAACATCGCCCGAGAGTATGGCTGTGTTTACATCCCACTTTTCATGTACTGTGGGCTTCCCGCGGCGCAAGGGTGCCTCGTCCATAATATCGTCGTGCACCAAGCTAAAGTTGTGGAAAATTTCAACGGCTAAGGCAGCGGGCAGTGCCTCTTCAAAACTGCCTTGTACCGCATCGGCGGCCATTAGGGCCAACAATGGCCGTATGCGTTTACCGCCCAATTGCAAGATGTATTGGGTTGGGGCATACAAGCTGGCCGGTTCTTTTGTAGCAGTTTGTTCGGTGAGATAGGCCATAAAGGCCTCGTGGTAGCTGGCAATCACAACAATTATTTTTCACAAAAGTAACCAAAATTTAATGGCCATTTTTAATCCAGAAAAACTTTGGAAACTTTTTTGGTTTTTAAAGTTTCCTGAAGTAATTTTGCGCCAAATTGCTATGAAAGAGAACATTATTCAAAAGGCCAGCCTGCTTTTTTTACAAAGGGGCTTTAAGAGCGTCACCATGGACGACTTGGCGGAAGCCTTGGCAATTTCCAAAAAAACACTTTACACCCATTTCGACAACAAAGTCGCTTTAGTACGAGAGAGTTCGTTTGCGGTTTTTGATACGGTTTGCCGTGAAATAGAAGAAATCAAAAACAACGCCACCCACCCCATTGAGGAATTGTACACCGTAAAAGCAGCCGTACTTAAGTACTATCAAAACGAAGACACATCGCCGGTTTATCAATTACAGAAATACTATCCTGAAATCTATGCCGAGTTGAAAGACCAAGAGTACGATCGACTGGGCGTTATGGTAAAATCTAGCTTAAAGATTGGTATTGAAACAGGGCTTTTTCGCCCCAACATCGATGTTGATTTTGTCTCACGTCTATATATGAATGGGATGCGAGGAATTCGCGACATCGACATTTTTCCGCCCACCCAATTCGACATTAAAAGTCTTTTTGAAAGCTACCTAGAATATCATGCCCGCGCCATCGTAACCCCAAAAGGCTTGGCGATTTTAAATGAATTTACGCAACAACAGAATAAATAAAATGAAAAAAAGCCTGTGCATCGCTTGTCTATTATTGCTTCCTTTTTCAGGAATTGCACAAGACATCCCCGCCACTTTTTCGCTCCAAGAAGCAATCGACTGGGGCATGGAGTACAACCGTACCCTAAAACGCGCTTCCTTGGAATACCAAAAAGCGCACAAACAAAAGTGGAAGACCATCTCCATTGGGTTCCCGCAAATCAATGCCAACTTGCAATACCAAAACAACATTGAGCAACCCGTTTCGTTGATCCCTGCTCAATTTTTTGGCGGTCAAGAAGGTGAATTTGCCGA
>WTJP01000046.1 GCA_011526275.1 Candidatus Arcticimaribacter sp.
ATGACCCAAACAATGTCATTTTCTGAACACAACAACCACTGTTGTTCTTTTTCTAGCAAGGAATACTTCAGGTCTTTAAAAAACTTACTCAGCTTTTTCTTGCCTTGCATTCCTACGGGATAAAAATAATCTCCTTCCCGATATTTTCGAAGGATTAAAGGATATTTTAACAAGCTGGTGTCTAAAATAGCGGTCTGCTTATTTTGCGGGGACTCCCCCACCAACTGGAGTTTTATGGGCTGTTGTAAATCGCTGGTTGCTTCCCAGTAAACCACTTCTTCCCGCTCTTGCTCGTTTTTTGGTAACGGATGCAATAGCAAGTGTTCGCGGTCGCGCACGAGCCGATGACTATTCGACCTGAGTTGCTTTCCACTTTGCGCTTGAATCAAATCCAATAAATCGCTTAAATGAGAAAAACCATAGGGCGAAAACAGTGCGTGTAAATAGTACTCCATTGGACGCAATGTTTTTATGGACGCTAGGGGGATTTTTATTTTGTCACCATCTAATACAAAATGTTTTTCCTTAAAATCCACTACTTGAATGGCTAAGGCCTCTTCAGCCCAAGAGAGTCGCTCGATGGACTGATGAATTTGCTCTGCTATATTCGGACTAATCTTTTCCCAAGTTGGAAGGAGGTGGTGGCGCAATTGATTCCGTAAATAAGCATCGGAAGCGTTGGATGCATCCTCACGCCATGGAATGTGTTGTTGTTGGGCATAGGCAATAATATCCTGCTTTTGAACCCCCAATAGCGGGCGAAGAACTCGCTTGGTTGGAATACCCGACAAGCCCTTTAAGCCAGAAGCACGACTAAGGTTGATCAAAAAGGTTTCCACTTGATCGTTTAAATGATGGGCGGTAATTAAATGTGTAAAGCCCTGTTCCTTCATCAATGCAGCAAACCAGGTGTAGCGCAGTTCTCTTGCAGCCATTTGGGTGGAAAGTTTATTTTCCTCCGCATGGGCTTTGGTAGAAAAACGCTTACTGAAAAATGGAATAGCAAGTGTTGCACATTGCTGCTTCACTGTATCCTCATCGGCATCGCTTTCTTCTCCCCTCAACTGAAAATTGCAATGTGCCACAGCAAATCTACAACGAGATTGGTGCAATAAATCGAGTAAGACCATACTGTCCACTCCCCCGCTACAGGCCAACAAAAATTGGGGTTTGTCTCCTTTTTCGAGGTAACGATTTAACTGCTGCTGTACGATTTCTAACACGGAACAAAGATAATGTTTTAAAAAAGCATTTTTAGGAAGGAAACCCGGCTTGATTTGGTCAATTCAATTAAAACTTGCAATTTTGCATAGAATTATGAAAACAACGCACGCTTTACCGTCTGCTTTTATCCGCCAACAGCGCAACCGTCGCCCCTTGGGGGTTTAATTCTTATGTGGAACCCAGGTGAGTCCGGTTCTTTACACTTCCTCTCTAAAATTCACTTAATCATCTAATTTACCAGTTCAAATGGAAATTACCATTGCGGGTCCTGAACACATACATTTTGCAAAAACCATTAGCCAAACCATAGACGAGTCGGCTAAAGATCGTGGTACGGGTATTGCTAGAAGAAGCCCAGAGTACATTATCGAAAAAATGAATAGTGGCAATGCCGTGATTGCAGTTGAAAACGATCAATTTGCTGGCTTTTGTTACATAGAGGTTTGGGGGCATGGGAAATATGTGGCCCATTCAGGTTTAATCGTCTCCCCCGTTTTTCGAGGACAAGGTCTAGCCAAACGCATCAAGAAAAAAGTATTCGATTTATCTCTAGAGAAATTCCCCGGAGCCAAGATTTTTGGGATTACTACAGGGCAGGCCGTCATGAAAATCAACTATGAATTGGGCTATAAACCTGTGCATTTTTCTGAATTGACCGACGATCCAGAATTCTGGAAAGGCTGCCAAACCTGTAAAAACTTTGATGTACTTACCCGCACCGAACGCAAACTTTGCTTGTGTACCGGAATGCTACACGACCCAAACGAACAAAAAACACCACCTTCCAAAACCTCAGCTTTTTTAAGCGGTTTGTTTAAAAAGAAAAAATAAAATGAAAAAATTAGTCCTTGCCTACAGCGGCGGTTTAGACACGTCTTACTGCCTTAAAACCCTCTCACAAGAAGGCTATGAAGTCCATGCCGTGAGCGTCAATACCGGTGGTTTTTCGGCTGAAGAAATTGAGCAACAAGAGAAAAACGCCTATGCCATGGGCGCCAGCAGTTACCAATCGATCGATGCTCTGCAGTCGTTTTACGATAAAATTGTCAAATATTTGATTTTTGGCAATGTCTTAAAAAACAACACCTATCCCCTTTCGGTAAGTGCAGAGCGTATCGTTCAGGCCATCGAAATCATAGAATACGCCAAAAGTATCGATGCGAAATACATCGCCCACGGGAGTACAGGAGCTGGAAACGACCAAGTGCGTTTTGACTTGATTTTCCAAGTACTTGCTCCAGGGATTGAAATCATTACCCCCATTCGCGATCAACAGTTATCGCGAGAAGCAGAAATTGA
>WTJP01000126.1 GCA_011526275.1 Candidatus Arcticimaribacter sp.
ACAAAGTTAAACAATATCAACGAGCTTATGTTTACAGGAATTATCGAAGCATTTGGAACCATTACACAGCTGGTTAAGGAAGAGGAAAATGTACACATTAGCTTGGAAAGCCCACTAACCCAGGAGCTTAAAATCGACCAAAGTGTAGCGCACAATGGGGTGTGTTTGACCGTGGTGAAAATTGACGGAAACGAGTACACAGTCACCGCCATTAAAGAAACCATCGACAAAACCAATCTATCTACTTGGCGCGTTGGCGATAAAGTGAACTTGGAACGCGCCATGCAATTAGGCGCCCGCTTAGACGGCCATATTGTTCAAGGCCATGTGGATCAAATTGGAAGCTGCACAGGAGTGAAAGAAGAAGGCGGTAGTTGGGTCTTTGATTTTGAATACGATCCAAGCCTAAAAAATATTACCATTGAAAAAGGGTCAATTACCGTAAACGGCACCAGCCTTACGGTAGTCAACTCGGGCATCAACACTTTTTCTGTAGCCATTATTCCTTACACCTATGAGCATACAAACTTCCATACCTTCAAAGCGGGGAGTTTGGTGAATTTAGAGTTTGACGTCGTGGGGAAATACATCACCAAAATGCAACAACTGCAATAGGCGGGAATTTTTCTTACATTGTAGTCAAACTATATTCTTATGGAAGTACTTGAATTGACTACCTTTTTACTATTGCTTGCCTCGGTTTTTTCGCTCATCAACCTGCGCATCCTAAAATTGCCTACTACCATTGGCTTGATGATGCTCGCTATAGCACTTTCAATTAGTGTTTTAGCCATTGGTTTGGTTTCGCCCGAGTTTTTATCCACAGCAACCACCCTCACCAAAAAGTTTGACTTTAGCGTGTTGTTGGTCGATGTTATGCTGCCCTTTCTGCTTTTTGCTGGGGCCATTAGCGTGAATGTGCACGAACTACTCAAAGACCGCCTCACCATTTTATTGCTAGCTTCTTTTGGGGTATTGTTCTCCACCTTTGCCGTTGGTACGGGCTTGCATTGGCTGGTTCAACAATCTTTTTTAGGCTTAAGTGGTTTGGGATTAAGCTATGTAGATTGCCTCTTGTTTGGAGCGCTCATTGCACCAACCGATCCCATTGCTGTTTTGGCCATGGTAAAGAAAATGAACCTCTCTTCCATTACCGAAACCCGTATTGCAGGAGAGTCGCTCTTTAACGATGGAATTGGTGTGGTCGTTTTTTTAACCCTATTGTCAATTAAAATGAGTGGGGGAGATCAAGTCACCGCCGCTTCGATTGCCAGTCTATTTGCCACCGAAGTTATTGGTGGGGTTGCCCTTGGTGCAGTTATGGGCTATTTAGGCCTTCAATTATTAAAATATATCGAAAACGAACACACAGAGCTGGAGGTCTTGGTTACCCTTTCCATGGTCTTGTTGTTGCCCATTATTTCCCATATATTTCATTTTTCAGCGGTCTTAGGGGTCGTTGTCATGGGGCTTTTTCTCAACCAAAATATCGACACCGACAAAGAAGAAGACGGGATTCAACGCGCCATGGGCGACTATGTCTATAAATTTTGGCACCTGGTAGACGAAACCCTCAATGCGATACTCTTCATCCTTATTGGGCTAGAAATTATTCCTGTTTTTGCAGAATTCCAAGCCAACTATCTCGTCATCATGGCCATCGTGGTTGCGCTAGTCGTACTCTCGCGTTGGATTGGCGTTACAGTGCCCATTGGACTATTGTCTTTGAAAAAAACTTTTGAACCCAGAACAGCACTCATCATTACTTGGGGAGGCTTGCGCGGAGGCTTGAGTATTGCTTTGGCACTCAACCTGCCCGACAGCCTTGGCGAGGGGAAAGACCTCATCCTTTTCCTTACCTATGCCGTGGTTTTATTCACCATCTTGGTGCAAGGGCTAACGCTGAAAAAAATTGTTAAATAGGAGCAAAAAAAAGCTTTTTCTTCTACATTTGTGTTGAGTATTTCGCGCTGTGACAACAGTGATGTTTAATCTAATGTAGAAAGGAGGTGTCTTATGTCTTATGAACAACATTTAGGGAGTAACGGACAAAAGGTGCCTTTTAACGGGGCATTTTAATCCTACTCCTTATCTATTTTAGTATAAAAGCAGGTCGATGGGCCTGCTTTTTTTGTTTTTCCTTGTAAATTTATACTTCATTCCTACAGCATGAAAAACATTCCACGCGTTGATTTAAACGATTTTTTGTCTGAAGATCTAGATCGAAAAAACCGCTTTGTGGCTGAACTAGGCCACGCTTTTGAACATATTGGGTTTGTTATTTTAAAAGGGCATTACCTCACAAAAGAACAGACCGAAATCCTTTACGCCCAAATCAAACAATTTTTTGCTTTGCCCACAGCCGACAAGGCGAAGTATGAAATCCCCAACTTGGCAGGGCAACGCGGCTACACTTCTTTTGGAAAAGAAAGCGCTAAAGGAAAAACCGAAGGAGACTTAAAAGAGTTTTGGCATTTTGGACAATACCGAAAAAACCCTAACGGCCCCCAGTACCACGACAATGTGATGGTGGAACAAATGCCGGAATTCAACGCCATTGGAAAAGAAATTTTTCAACTGCTCGAAAAAACAGGTCAATCGGTATTGCAGGCGATTGCGTTGCATTTAAAGCTTGACGAAAACTATTTTGACGAATATGTCATCTATGGGAATTCCATTCTTCGTGCGATTCATTATCCGCCCATCACCAAAGAACCCGAAAACGCCGTTCGTGCAGCAGCGCATGGAGACATCAACCTCATTACACTATTGATGGGAGCCGAGGGTAAAGGCTTGCAAGTATTGACCAAAGAAAACGAATGGATCGATGCCATTGCCGGAGAAGGCGAATTGATCATCAACATGGGCGACATGATGGCGCGTTTGACCAATAATCAACTGAAATCAACCCTGCACCAAGTGGTCAACCCGCCACGCGAATTGTGGGGAACTTCACGTTATTCTGTTCCTTTCTTTTTGCACCCCAGTCCAAACATGCCCTTGAACTGTTTAGAAGACTGTGTTAGTGAAGAAAATCCCAAAGCCTTTGAAGACTGTACTGCTGGTGAGTTTTTAGATGAACGCCTTAGAGAGTTAGGCTTAAAAAAATAAATTGTGGAGACAACCAAGCTGCTATTCACCATTGCCAACACCGCCATTTTACTGGCCTGGCTTCCTTTGTTTGTTTTTCCCAAAAAACAATTCACCCAAACCCTCATTAACTATCCCTATGTGCCTTTTGTGTTGAGTTTTTTCTACCTCTACTTCCTTGTCATGGACGGAGGATTAGGGGAGGCAGATTTCTCAAGTCTTGAAGGCATTTTGGTCCTCTTCCACCAAGCAACTCCAGAAGCTGCCGCAGCAGGGTGGATGCACTATTTGGCCTTTGACTTTTGGGTGGGATGCTGGCTGCTGCGCGATGCTCAAAAAAGGGGCTTGCCTCAGCTGCTCATTGTCCTCCCGCTACTCTGTACTTTTATGCTGGGCCCTGTAGGGATTTTACTCTACGTCCTCTTTTCGCAACTGTACCTTAAAATCAAATCGTGAGTTACCGCAGCATCAACCGTTTTAGAAAAGCCCATCGTTTTTTAGGCTTGTTCATTGGGATTCAATTCTTGTTTTGGACAATTTCTGGGCTCTACTTTAGTTGGACCGATATCGACGAAATTCACGGAGATCATTACCGAAAAGAAGCCAAACAAAGCAGTGTAATTCCCGCAGCACTTTTCCCTGATTCGCTTTTGCACAAACTCCCTTTCCCCTTGCACCGTATCGAAAGTAAAGTTTTTGGGGAAGAGGTTTTGCTTTGGGTCAACGATTCTGTTTTAATCCACCCAAAAAATGCCAACGTTCAAGCTGAAATAAGTGAAGAGCAAGCCCTGTGGGTGGTTAAGGAAAATGTACTCCCTCAATATCAAGCGCAACAAATCGAACGGATTACCGCTGTAGGTCCTCATGATGAATACCGCGGGCGACCACTACCGGCCTACCGTATCGAACTTTCAGGTGAAGGTGCGCCAGTGGCCTATGTGGACGCAAAAAGTGGCGCTTTTCAACGCATTAGACACCGGCAATGGCGCTGGTTCGACTTCCTGTGGATGACCCACACCATGGACTATCAAGGACGCGACA
Source organism: Candidatus Arcticimaribacter sp. (assembly GCA_011526275.1). GTDB lineage: Bacteria > Bacteroidota > Bacteroidia > Flavobacteriales > Flavobacteriaceae > Arcticimaribacter. The sequence continues at coordinate 4,132 of WTJP01000126.1, forward strand.
ATTTCAACACTTTACTCTTACGTGTTTTCTCCCTCCTTGGGTTAATTACGGTATTGAGTGGTTTCGCTTTGGCTTATGTGACTTCCACTTGGAGGAGAAAGAAAAATTGACCTAGTCTTCTTTCTTTTTCTTGGGTAAGGCTAAAACAATGAGTAGGCCAATGAGCCCCAAGAGAAAGCCCATTAAAAACCCTTCCAAATGCGTGCGGCCTTTTTTTTCAGAGAGATAGGCTCCTAGTCCTCCCATCACTACAGCTACGGCGAGCAAAGAATAAATACTCATAACTTAAAATAGATAGGACAATTCTATTCGAATGTTACGTCCTGTTTCGCCAGCAAAATAGCGCAAACGATTCAAATAATTGCGGTAATCCACATTGAAAAGGTTTTCCCCAACAAGGCTGAGGTTGAGTTTTTGGAACAATTTCGTTTCTACTGAAAGGCCAAACAAATGATAGGATGTAGGCGCAGAGCTGATGTCCACCAAACGAGTAGCTATCGTTCCATTCTCAAAGAAGTTATAGTTAAAATTAAAATCGGGGACTTGAGTTTGTTCGGCAACAAAAGCGGTTTGGAAGACCAATCGCAAGGGGTTGTTTTGAATAGGAGAATAAGCGAGCTGCTGCTGAATGTTTAAGGGCGGAATGTCGATTAATGGGGAGCCTTCTTTGGTTTTTGCACTCACCCATGCTGCTGTTCCTTTATAGCTGAATTTTGCTGAAAAGCGGTAGGAGAGATCAAGGTCAAATCCCTGCATGTTCACTTGTGGTAACTGCACGTATTCCCGAACCAAAAAGGCGCTGTTACGGGCTTGATCAAACCCTGCTTCTCCCGGTTGTAAAATGATGTAATCGTTAATGCGATTGTTGTACAAGGTAAGGGTGTAGCGAAGATCCCCAGTACTTTTCTCTAGCGAAACTAGGGTTTTTATGGCGCGTTCTTGGGTTAAGCGCAAGTCGCCCAATTCAATCGTGGCTAAAGCGTGATGAAGCCCGTCGCTGAACAACTCTGCTGGGTTGGGAGAACGGCTAATGAAGCCCAAATTAAACAGGGCCGTTGTGGAATTCCCCAATCGTTGTTTTAATCCTGTAGAGGCCGAGAAATTCCCAAAATTCTTTCTGTGTCGCGTTAAATAATTACTCGCGTTAGTGGTGCGAATTATGGTGGACGAAAACTCGGCATCATAGCCGCGGTCGTTCCACACCGCTATTCTATAATACTTTTGAGCGTCAATATGGTCATAGTCAAAACGCAATCCCACTTCAGCCGAAAAGTCGTTAGAAGGAATGTATTCTCCCACCCAATAGGCTCCTGCTTTGTAGCGCAAATAGTCGGGGATTAAACGGCGCACCCCCGTACTAGGGTCTGAGTAATTGTCTTGCAATTGGGCTGAAAGTCCTGTTGACCACTGCAGGTTTTTTTCGCTAGAGCTGCGGTAATTGAACAGCAAATCGTGCGACTGTAACAACAAATCCAAAGCAGGACGGTTTTTGTTTTCTCCACGACGAAGATCAAATTCTTTTCGGTTGTTGGCTTGGTAGGTATAGCGCAGATCCCACTTGGCTTGGTTCGCTAGGCGTCGATCCAAGCGTAAACTCAAATTGTGGTGGGTGGTACTTTGCTTGGGGTTGTTGATTTCTCTTTTCCAAGGCAAGGTGGACAACGGAACATCGCTTTCAATGGCGCGGGCTAGGTCGCCTACAGTACCCACATGGGCAGAAGACAAAATTCCCGCCTCTTTTTGAAAAAAGCGATAATCGACACGCCACTCTTGGGTGATGGTGTTGCGACCGTAAAACAATTGCGCGTGTTGTTCTCGGTTTCCGGTGTTGGACAAGGCATAGTTCGGGTGAGTAAAATCCCCCGCATTTTTTAAGGAAGTAGTAAGCCCAAAATAATTCCCATTTAAGGAGGTCTTAGTGAGATCGGCAAGGAAGTAACCGCCTTCTCCTTGGGTGGTGTAGCCTGTGGTTAAAGCCCCCGTAAGGCTGTCTTTAATGGGTTGTTTTTTTGGGATAATTTGCAAGACTCCTCCCAAAGCATCTCCTCCGTATTTTAGGGCAGTGGCCCCTTTGATGAGCTGCAATTGGTCGGCGCCATTTACGTCTATACTTGGAGCATGGTCGGCGCCCCATTCGTGGTCTTGCAGGCGAATCCCGTCGTTGACTATAGCCAAACGCGAACCCGTGAGGCCGTGCACCATCGGCTTTACAATAGCGTTTCCATTTTTAAGACTAGAAACCCCAGACAAAGCCGCCATGGCATCACCTAAATTCTGGGAGCGAAACCGCTTGATTTCCTCCTCACTTAAACGGCTTTCAATGCTGGTTTTACTGTTCTTTTTCTGCCCTACTTCGCTCACCACAATCTCTTCCAACTCGTTGATGTGGTGTTCTAAATAAAAGCGCTTTACAGAAGCAACAGGAAGGTTTTGCTTTTGTGTTACGGTGACACAATCGGGGTGTTCAAACAAAAGGGTGTATTGCCCTTTGCACAAGCCGAGGAATAGAAACTTCCCCTCGGCATTGGTCGATAGCTGTTGGTTGGTTTCCACCACCGTAACCTTGACCTGTTCTAAAGGACTGTCGTCGTGCAAATCTAGGACAACCCCAAACAGCTGTTCCTCACAGCTTTGGCCATACAGCCCTAGCCCATATAGAAAGAGCGAAAAAAGAAGGAATTGTTTATGCACAAAAAATAAAAATGGCGACACGAATAGAACGCACCGCCATGTTTTAAAGATTTAATTATTGAATTTCAATAGGGAAACTTAACTCCACATCTGTTGACCCTCCAAGAGCACTTCTAGTTGTTCCTGTTTTAGATGTTGGCTCATGTACCAAATAAACCATAACTACACCGCTGCTTGCGTCTGTTGTTGTCCATTGGGTTTTCACATTAATCGCCACTCCGTCGCTATCTGTCACATCATTGCTCGCAGCTGCGATTGTTAGAGATGCGCTATTCACTTGATAAAACACAAAGTGCTCATCGGCTTCCTCGATTACTTCTTCTGTAATATCTTCTACATCTGCAGCATCAGATGCATCATAAAAAGCAATGCTCACTTGGTGGGTGCTGTTTGCACTAAGGTTAATATTCGGCTCGTTGTCGCCTTCATTCCAAGTATAGTCGGTACTAGTGCCATTAGCATCAGTAACGGTTAGGGTAACACGGTTGATGGTCTCTTCATCATGGATTTCTTCTGGGCTGTCCTTTTTACACTGTACTGCAGTGCTTACAAAAAGAAGCGCGAGAATAGAACGGATTAATGTTTGGGTAAATGGGTATAAAGTATATGTTTTCATTTTGTTTAATTTTTATTGTTTATTCCGGTAAGATTCAAATTGGATTACAATAAAAATGGCGGTGCGCGTAAATGAAAAAATGCTTTAGAAACTATACTTGGTTTTTGCCCTTTTTTTAGCGGAAGGAAAGGTTCTTCCTGTACCTCAAAAAGAGAAAAACTGAAAATGTCAATTGATGTATAGGGAGAAGTAAAGGTGGCGTTCAAAGAACACTCCATTTCTACTGCGTGAAAATGGAGGTTGTTTTCGCTACACTGTGTTTCCAAATGGTGGTCCTCAGCAAGATGCACCCATTGATTAATGCTGGGCAATGCCAAGACTGCCAGCAATAATAAAGCGCTTAAAATGGATCCTAATTTGGTCTTCACCTTTTCAATTGAACTAGTAAAAGTAGTTAATTCAGCTTAGTTCTTAAAAAACTCCAATAAAATTAACGTTTGAAGCTGTTTATTTGGGTTTACGATTCGCTTCAAAAATTGTACTTTGCTCTCCATGCAAGAAAAGAAAAAAGTCTCCTTTCGTTGGGCCTTTCGCGAATACATTTGGCCCCGAAGAAAAATTGTTTCCCTAGGACTATTCCTCATCATCGTGCGCAGTCTTTCGGGGCTGGTACTTCCCTATGCGAGTAAAGCCTTAATCGACGAGGTTATCCCTTCTAAAAACACCACCACACTCACCTACCTCTTGGTGGCCGTTGGGGTTTCCCTCCTGTTACAATCGTTGAGTTCCTTCTCCCTAACCCGTCTTTTAAGCGTGGAGGCGCAGCACCTGATCTCGGTATTGCGGGCCAATGTGCAAAAGAAGCTACTCACCTTGCCTGTTAGTTTTTTTGACAACCAAAAGGCTGGGGCCTTGGTCTCGCGGGTTATGACCGATGTGGAAGGAGTGCGGAACTTAGTGGGAACGGGCTTGGTACAGCTTATTGGCGGTAGCATTACCGCTTTAATTTCTTTGGTGATCTTGATTAACATCAACGGGATGATGACGCTGTTTGTGCTTTTACCTGTGGGTATTTTTGCCCTGATTGCGCTAAAAGCCTTTGGCTATATCCGTCCTATTTTTAGAGAACGTGGGAAAATCAATGCCGAAGTCACGGGCCGCTTAACCGAGACTTTAAATGGGATTCGCGTGATTAAAGGCTTCAATGCCGAGGAACAAGAACAAAAAACCTTCGAAGCCGGAGTAGAACGTCTTTTTCTCAACGTGAAAAAAAGCTTGACCGCTACCGCCTTTATGACCAGCGCTTCCACTTTTCTTTTGGGAATTGCCTCGGCAGGGATCATGGGAATTGGGGGGTATTTCATCATGCAGGGTAGTTTGACCTATGGAGAGTTTGTTTCTTTTACCCTCTTTTTGGGCTTTATGATTGCCCCCATAGTACAAATGAGCAACATTGGGAGTCAACTCACCGAAGCTTTTGCTGGGCTTGATCGAACACAGGAATTGATGTACACCCAAGAGGAAGACGATCCACAAGTGCGTACCCAGCATTTGAAAAAACTCAACGGGAAACTGCGTTTTGAGAACGTTTCCTTTGCCTATGAAGCCAACAAAGCCGTTTTACACGAGGTTTCTTTCGAAGCAGCCCAAGGCAGTGTGATCGCTCTGGTGGGTTCTTCTGGCTCGGGAAAATCGACCATTGCTGGCTTGGCTTCTGGCTTTTTAAATCCAACAAGCGGAACTGTTTTTGTCGATGAGCAAGATCTTTCAAAAATCAATCTCCGCAGCTTTCGCCAACACCTAGGCGTGGTCTTGCAAGACGATTTCCTCTATGAAGGAACCATCAAAGAGAACGTTTTATTTCCTCGCCCAGATGCCAGTGACGAAGAAGTAGAAGCTGCTGCAAAAGGAGCTTATGTCACCGAATTCACCGACCGTTTTGACGAAGGCTTAAACACCCTAATTGGGGAACGAGGCGTGAAACTGTCGGGAGGACAGCGCCAACGCATTTCCATCGCAAGGGCGCTTCTGGCAGCTCCTCAACTGGTCATTTTAGACGAAGCCACTTCTAATCTCGATACCGAGAGCGAACGCTACATTCAAGAGAGTCTTGGAAAATTAATGCACCAACGTACCACCTTGGTGATTGCCCACCGCCTAAGCACCATTCAAAAGGCCGATCAAATCTTGGTCATCGAAGAAGGAAGAATCGCTGAACAAGGTAAACACCAGGAATTGCTAGAGAAAAAAGGGCGGTACTACGAGCTATATACCTACCAAACCCGCATGTAAACGATAATTATTATTTTTAGAGCGAAAAACCAAAACAATGAAAAAACGACTTTCCTTTCTCTTCATTTTTAGTGCTTTTTTACTGCAAGCACAAGCATTAAAAAAATCACCTTGGCACATTGTCGCCGATGATATTGATCCGAATTTCTACTACGGCGTTACGGTAGCCAATGGGATGGTGGGGATGGTCTCTTCTCCCGACCCTTTAAAGATTAAAGACGTTGTTCTCAATGGGGTGTATGACTATTACCAACGTGGGCGAGTTAGTAATATCTTAAAAACCTTCAACCACATGAACATGCATTTGGAGGTAGACCAACGCCGCATTGACCGCAATCAAATTGAAGGCTATGCGCAGACCCTCGACATGAAAAATGCCGAGCTAATTACCACCTTTAATGTGCCTAAAAAAGTGAAGGTCAAGCACCGCTTAATGTCCTTGCGCAACTTGCCCTACACGGCCATGAGCATTATAGAAATTACTGCATTAGACGATGTAAACATCGTTCCTATCAACTATATCGAAACCCCCAACCACATTTCAGATGTGCGTAACCTCTATGCTGAAATTGACCGTCCGCACGTTTTGATTCCCCTGATGAGTTCAGTTGGGTTTAGCCCAGGAAAGAAAAAAGTGGCGGCTTCAACTTCTTTTATTTTCCCCGAAAAACACGGGCATGAACCCAAGATTATCCACGAAGATTGGG
>WTJP01000037.1 GCA_011526275.1 Candidatus Arcticimaribacter sp.
AGCAAAAAGGAGCTTCCTCTCTTACTATCAAGTTTAAAAGACACTAATGACTATTAATTTTAAACGCAATTTCAAAAAAAACTTGATGCTGTAAAATAACAGAAAATAGAGCAAAGCTTGTGTAACCTAGGTTACGTATAAATTGTAATTATTACATTTGAAAACAGCACTAATTATTAGCGATTTACATGCGACTATTACACTATTTACTTCACCTCTTTTTACCGCTTTTAACCTATAGTCAGCAACAATTCAAAGGAAGTGTTAAAGACCTAGACACCGAATTAGGGCTTGAAGGAGTAAATGTAATTTTACTCGACGAAAACAATCAATACACTCCCAATGGTGTGATTACAGACGCAGAGGGGAAGTTTAGTATGGAAAATATACCCCTTGGGAGGCAATCTTTTGAAATTCGCTACTTGGGGTATAAAACAAAAATTCTCCCGGCCTTGATTATTCAAGCGGGGAAAGTACCTGTAGTCGAGGTGTTCTTGGAAGAAGATTTGGAACAACTGGAAGAAGTAGTTGTCCAATTGTCCGAAGCCAAAAGCGTAACGGGCAAGTTGAATAAAATGGCGGTGAATAGTGTGCAACAATTCGATGTAGAAACCATTGAACGCTTTTCTGGGGGGCGACGTGATTTGGCGCGTTTAGCGAGAAGCTATGCTGGGGTATTGAATACCGACGACTCACGGAACGACATTTTAGTACGGGGAAATTCCCCCTCTGGGGTCTTATGGCGCTTAGAGGGTGTTCCCATTCCTAACCCCAATCACTTTGCCGTAGCCGGTACTACTGGAGGTCCTGTTTCAGCTTTAAATATCAATCTCTTAAAACGTTCTAATTTTTTACGTGGCGCTTTTCCCGCAGAATATGGCGATGTTACCTCAGGTGTTTTTGATGTCTATTTTCGAAGTGGGAATTTTGATACCACAGAAATTACTGCACAAATCCATGCCACGGGAGGTTTGGAATTGGAAATGGAGGGACCATTAAAAAAAGGAAGTGATAAAAGTTATGTGGTGAGTTATCGTTATGCATTGACCAGTTTAAACATAATTCCCATTGGCACCAATGCCATTCCTAATTATCAAGATCTTTCCTTTAAATTAGATTTGGGGAAAGTGGCTGGAGGCCAGCTTTCGCTTTTTGGAATTGGCGGGACGAGTTCCATCGATTTTCTGAGTGATGAAACCGACGAAGACGACCTCTTTGCCAACCCCAATGAGGATTTATACAACCGATCTAAACTGGCCATTCTAGGGGTCAATTACAAAATGTATTTGAATGATCGCAGCTACCTTCGATCTACTCTTGCCTACACCGGCAGCAGAAATGAAGTGACACAAGACAATTATTTGAGAACGACCACTACCTCATTAAAATACCGTGCTTTGAATTTGGTCGATGAAAAGCAAAACCTGCTATTTTCGACTGTCTTGAACACCAAATTCAGCCCTAAGCTAAGCCTTAGAAGTGGCTTTTTATTCAATCGTTCTTCAGCGATAAGTAAGGTGAGTAATCGCGATAATTTATCGCCTAACGAAATACAAGACGAAGACCAAGACGGTTTACCTGATTTTAGAACGGTAGCCAATTTTAATGGAAATTACCGCGAAGTTCAACTTTACAGTCAACTCAAGTATCGTTTTTCGGCACAATGGAATCTTCATTTTGGGCTACACAGCCGGTACTTTTCCCTCAACGAAAACCAAAGTCTTGAACCCCGAGGAGGAATTAGCTGGTCACCAAGTGCTGCGCACCGACTAAGTGCTTCTTTTGGGAAACAAACCCAAACACAACAGCTACCACTCCTTTTTTACACCAGCTATGTGCCTTCTAACCAAAGTTATGAAGCATCTAATCTTGGGCTAGACAACAGTAGAAGTTTCCACTTCATTTTCGCGCACGATTGGAACCTTCACCCAAACTGGTCATTGAAAACCGAACTCTACTACCAGGCCTTGGATAAAATTGCTGTAGAAGCCATTCCTAGCGCCTACTCTGCTCTGAATGAAGGAGCAAATTTTCGCTTCACCCGAAAAGGTGATTTAGTCAACAACGGGAGCGGAACCAACTACGGAGTGGAAATGACGCTGGAACGTTATTTCAATAAAAACTACTACCTCCTCTTTTCTGCCAGTCGTTTTGAATCGAGCTATATAGCCAGCGATGGTATTGAACGAAATACAGCTTTCAACAACCGTTATGTATACAATGCCTTAGCGGGGAAAGAATTTCCCTTTACCCTAAAAAATACAGCTAAATTCACCTTTTTTGTGAATACTAAGCTTACCGGAGCTGGAGGTGGCTATTACACGCCCATCGATTTGGCAGCCACCGTCGCCAATAATGGGAATGAAATCTATGATGAAAGTCGCGCTTTTGACGCGCGCTACAGCGACTACTTCCGTTGGGATCTAAAGTTTGGTTTACGCAGTCAAGGGAAACGAAAAGTTAGTCAGGAATGGTCGGTAG
>WTJP01000151.1 GCA_011526275.1 Candidatus Arcticimaribacter sp.
TGGTAGACGCGCTAGGTTGAGGGCCTAGTGGGAGTTAAATCCCGTGGAAGTTCGACTCTTCTCGTGCGCACATTCGCTTTTCTTCAATTTTTTTTCGTACTTTCGTTTAAGCTTTCTGAAAGCAACGTTAGACATATGAAAAGGATAAAGGACAGCTTCAGTATCAAAAACCTGGAGAATATTTCGGGAATTAAAGCCCATACCATCCGCATTTGGGAAAAGCGATACAACTTGCTTAGTCCTGAAAGAACGGATACGAATATTCGTCGCTACTCCTTAGACAGCTTGAGAAAGCTACTCAACATCACGCTGCTGTACAATCACGGATTCAAGATTTCCAAAATAGCCAACTTAGATGCTGATGAAATTCCTATTCTAGTTCGCGATATTGCTCTAAAGTCTAACTCAGAACAAGTTTCCATCAACGCATTTAAACTTTCCATGGTCAATTTTGACACGGTATTGTTCGATGCTACTTTTGATGAGCTACTCGCCAAAAATGATTTCACGTTCATTTATCTCAATATTTTCATCCCCTTGATGAACGAATTGGGTATTCTTTGGCAAACGGGAGCTATTTCTCCCTCACATGAGCACTTTATCACCAACCTCATCAAGCAGAAGATTCACATACAAACAGAACTCATCCAACGTTCTGACACTCCGGTTAAAAACAACCCAAAGTTTGTATTGTATTTACCTGCCAATGAAATCCATGAGATGAGTATTCTCTTCTTGAACTATTTCATTTTGAGCAAAGGCCACAAAACCATCTTTTTAGGACAATCTATTCCTACCATTAGTCTAAAAACGATGTTGAGCTACAGCACTGAACTCCATTTCCTCACCTTTATCACGGTGGAACCCAACAGAACGGAGATCAACAATTATATCAGTGAATTTCACCAAGAACTCATTGCTGATTACAACAACAGCCTCTCCATTTTTGGTCCTCAAACCCAGTACATAACCGAAGAAAGCAAACTCGACGGTATTAACGTCTATCAAACCTTTGAGCGTTTTATTGAAGAGCAATTGAAGACCACGGTTTTTGTTTAACTTTTTCGTATATTTATTAAAAAATTAATTGCTACTATCTTCCACAAGGAGGAGCAAAAGCACTATTATTTTTTACTATGAAAAAGTTATTCGATGATATCTCGTACCAATGCAGTAAAGGGGTAACCACTTCCTACAGCACATCTTTCTCTTTGGCAACCAAGATGTTAGACCCTTCTATCCGGAAGGACATTTACAACATCTATGGTTTTGTTCGCTTTGCCGATGAAATTGTGGACAGTTTTCACGATTACCCAAAAGAAGATTTATTCAACCGATTTGAGCAAGATTTGAATCACGCACTTCGCGACAAGATTAGCTTAAATCCTATTTTAAATTCCTTCCAACACACCTTCCACAACTATAGTATTGACATAAAGTTAGTGGAGGCATTTATGCGTTCCATGCGCTGGGATTTACACAAATCGACCTATTTGACCCATGAAGATTACAAAGCCTACATCTATGGATCGGCTGATGTAGTTGGGCTAATGTGCCTAAAAGTCTTTGTTCACGGAAATGATGAAGAATATCATCGCTTAAAAGACGCCGCTATGGCTTTGGGCTCTGCTTTTCAAAAGGTCAACTTTATGCGGGACTTAAAAGCAGATTTTGAAGGCTTAAGTCGCTCGTATTTCCCCAACATCAACTTGGCTGATTTCTCGGAACAAGACAAATTGAATATCGTCGCTGAAATTGAGGCTGATTTTAAAAAAGGTCTAGAAGGGATTTTTCAATTACCCAACAGTGCTCGTTTTGGTGTTTACACCGCCTACAAGTACTACTATCGCTTACTTAACAAACTAAAAAACACGCCTTCATCTAATATTATTCAAGCGCGTATTCGCGTACCCAATTACGAAAAGATGGGGGTTTTAGCACGTTCTTATGTCAATTATCGATTTAATCTCTTGTAGAAGCATATGGAAATAGTTTTGTGGACCTCTGTTTACCTGAGTACTTTTTTCGCTATGGAATTTGTCGCCTGGTTTTCCCATAAATACATCATGCACGGTTTTTTATGGGTATGGCATAAAGATCATCACAAAAAAGAGCACGATTCTTGGTTCGAAATGAACGATTTGTTTTTTGTAGTCTATGCCCTATTGAGTTTTGGTTTTGTAGTGCTTTACAATGAATTTGGCCAATGGTATGGTTTGCCCATTGCGTTGGGTATTTTCACCTATGGACTCACCTATTTTTTGGTACACGATATCTTTATCCACCAGCGTTTTAAAATATTTAGAAAAACCACTAATCGCTATGCCAAAGGCTTGAGAAGGGCCCACAAAATACACCACAAAAACATCCACAAAGAAGGTGGAGAATGTTTTGGCATGTTGTGGGTACCGAAAAAATACTTTAAGCTGTAATTACTG
>WTJP01000161.1:0-5607 GCA_011526275.1 Candidatus Arcticimaribacter sp.
TTACTATTGTTTACTTTTTTTGTGAATGAGACGATTATTCTCAATTATTTGTTCGCTTAGTATCATTCTAAAACCAAAGAGCCTTGAGAAAAGATGATTTTTATTCACAGTCTTTTGTTCCAGTATCCATTAAACTTAAAATCTTCCAGCTTGTACCTTCCGCTACTAAGCTAAACGCATTAACCCCACAATGCGATAATTTTCCGCCCAAATAGAAACGAAACGGCACCCAAACGGTCGCAAGGTTTTGGTCTTGGTGTACTATCGGTTTCCCCAACTGTTCTTCCCAAGTTGGAGACGCGTTTCGGGTGGCTACCGCGCGAATAAACTTTTCGATGTTGTTTTCTACAACTACCAACTGTTTGTTGCGCATTACAGCACGTAGTAGCCTGGCTTTAGGATGCATAACTTCTTGCATTCCCAAGGAATCTTTGGCGTGAAAGGCGGTAAAAAAACGCTCTACTGCCTCCATGGGATGGCTGCGTTCTTGCGCGAAAAGACCAGTAGAACACAGCATCAGTCCAATCAAAATGATTTTTTTCATGTATACAATTTACAACACGTAATCTAATTGAATATCAGTAGTCTAATTTATAGTTTATTTCTGTTAATAAATCCGTGAACAAGCCTTTTTCGTACGAAGTTTTTTGCGTCCCTAAAGCCCCTAACTTTAAGTAAAACGAAAGTCATGAATGATCGACCCAACGATTTATTGCGGATCCGTCCACAGATTAAAAAGACCCAACAGTTTTCCACCACCAGTACCGAAGAGCGGTTCCAAAACGAGACCTTGCGGCCCATTTTAAAATTGCAGAATCCGCTGCTTTTGGCGGTTTTCCACAATTATATTGAAAAGCGCAAGGGGGTGTTTTACGACTTAGGCTTGGAGAAAAAGCTCGCCTATATCGAAAGTAGCTTGATCAAAGACCAAAAGTTTCGCAATTCCGTCAAGGGCATGCTGATTGGGCATTTTACCGTAGCGGAATACCACCACTACAGCTTGAATTCTTCTTCCTTAAACAAACGTATGATGAACATGGTCATTGAGCGTTTAAAAGACCAGGTACAGTTGTTTGAAGCCCCGCCAAGTAGGATTGCCAAGGTCGGTTAGGCTTAGAGCAAAGAAACCCCGTTTAAATCGGTGGTTAAAACACTGCTCATATAGTCGAAAAACGGACGTACCGCTTGAAAATCGGCATTGACTTGCTGGAGGAAGTTCTTGGACAGCACTTCCTTATCGCTGTAGCGTTTGGTAAAGAGGTAGGCTTTCTTTTTGATTAAATCAATATTGGGATCTTCTTTTGAAAAGCCTTTGGGCGCCGTCTTTACTTCTTCCCCTTCTAGGTTGCCCCAAATAGTTTTAAAGCTGGGTTCCGCCATGATATCGCGGAATTCCTCGGCGTCGATTTCCATTTCTTTACGGATGCGTTTTAGGTCGTCTTTGTCGGGATTCCAAAAGCCGGTGGCGATAAAGTTATCGCCGGGTTTAATGTGGAGGTAATAACCGCCCCGCAACGCTGGTTTCTCGCGGTGAAAGGAGATGCCAAAATGGGTTTTAAAAGGGGTTTTGTCTTTGGAAAAGCGCACGTCGCGGTACAAACGAAAGAGCTTGTATCGGTCGATACTGTCGTGTTCGTTCATGGCTTCCACCAAGTCGGCCGAGAATTGCTTCATTTCAGCTTCCAAGGCCTTAAAACGCTTCTTTTGCGGCTCGAACCACTCGCGGTTGTTGTTGGTTTCTAATTCAGCAAAAAAGCTTAAAATATCGGGGTTTAATGGAGGTGTCATGGGCGAATTATTTAATGCTGTTCATCCAGCGGTTGACTTTTTCCTCTAAAAGCGCCAAGGGCATACTGCCCGACTCCAATACGATACGGTGAAAGGCGCGGATATCAAATTGCTCTCCCAAGCGATTTTCGGCTTCTTGGCGAAGCTCGCGGATTTTCAACTGTCCAATCTTGTAGGAAAGTGCCTGCCCGGGATTGGCCATATAACGCTCAATTTCTGAAGTGATCTTTACCTCCGACTCTGATTCGTTTTCCAAGGAATACTGAATGGCTTGTTCGCGGGTCCAGCCTTTGGCGTGCAAGCCGGTATCGACCACCAAACGAATAGCGCGGTGCATTTCGGCGGCAAGCATACCGAAGTACTGATAGGGGTCTTCATAGAGCCCTAGCTCCTTCCCTAGCGATTCGGTGTATAAAGCCCAGCCTTCCCCATAGGCCGAGTACCATAAATTCTTTCGGAAAGAAGGAAGTTCGGTGTTCTCTTGTTGAAGGGAGATTTGGAAGTGGTGCCCCGGAATAGCTTCGTGCAAGAACAAATCTTCGTCTTGGTGGGTATTGTAGGTCTTTACATCGCGAATGGGAACATAGAAAATCCCCGGGCGACTCCCGTCCATGGAACCTGAATTGTATTCTGCACTGGCGGAAGCTTCCCTAAAGGCTTCGGTTCTTCGCACTTCAAAAGGGGTTTTAGGTTGAAGCGAAAAAAGCTCGTTTACTTTGGGAATCACCTTTTGGTGGATGGCGTTAAAGTTGTCAATTACCTGCTGTGGCTCGTCAAAAGGCATCAGCGGTGCATGGGTGCGTACATGATCGAAAAAGGCCATCAAATCGCCTTCAAAACCAACGGTGGTCTTTACTTCCTCCATGGCGGTACGGATACGGGCTACTTCGTCTAAGCCCAATTGATGGATTTCATCGGGGGTCATATTGGTTGTGGTATACCGCTTAATGGCATGCTGATAGTAGGCATCGCCTCCTTCTAAAGCGTTATAACCGCTACTGCTTCTACCCGCTGCTTTATAGTCCTTGGCCATAAAGTCGTGCAACTGTTGATAGGCAGGAACGATTTTATCTTGAATTAGCGCAGTATAGGCCGCGGTGAGTCTGTCTTTCTCCTCTTCACTGAATTCCGCTGGAAGTTGCTCTATGGGGGCGTAGAACAAATGCGTTTCCGGGGTTTCGGTAATCATTTGCTCCAATTGTGGTAACACTTTCTTGATAAGCGCAGTGGGCAGCACCCAGCCTTTTTCCATGCCTTGGCGCATTTTATCTTCTGCCGACTGCATCCAGGCCAAATAGCCCTCGCAACGCACCAACCAATTGTTGTAGTCTTCCACAGTAGTAAACGGCTGCGCTCCTTGTCCGCTAGCCAATTGCCCAAAACTCAAATGAAAGGACCACATTTGGTCGATGGGCATTAAGTCTTTTAAATACTCCTTTTCGGCCAAAGCAATATCGATCTCCCATGCCATAAGGGCTTTGCTTAAACGTTGATCTTCCGAGAGGATTTCCTCGGGAAAAGTCGCCAGTTCGTTTTTATAGTGGGTGTAGTGCGCTACTTCTTTTGCAGCAAATTCTTCCGACAAATAGTTGGGTAAGGTGTCGTTATAACGGCTTTCCCCTAAATAAGTAGAAGGTAAACGATACAAGGCCAAATTGGCTTGATAGGCCTCTTCTAGGAAGGCGTCAAAGTCGGCAGCAGTTTTTTTTGGCGCCGTGGAACAAGCAGCAAAAGCAAGGATTAGATGGAGAAAAAGGAGTTTTTTCATGTTGTTTTTGTTTGCTTAAAACTACAAAGAAAAACAACACCGCTTTACCTTTAACGCTTCCGTTCCTCTAGGGTGCGAACGATATCGCTCAACTGATAGCCTTTGGCTTGCAATAAAATGAGGTAGTGAAAGAGTAAATCGGCACTCTCATTCAAGAAAAGTGCTTCATCGTTGTCTTTGGCTTCGATTACGGTTTCCACGGCTTCCTCCCCCACTTTTTGGGCGATTTTGTTGATGCCTTTTCGGAAGAGGGAAGCGACATAACTATCGTCATCGTCTGCGGCTTTGCGTTGGGCGATGGTGTTTTCCAATTCCGTTAAAAAGCCATAACTCGCTTTGTTTTCTTCCCCCCAGCAGCTGTCGGTTCCTTTGTGGCAAGTGGGTCCTTGAGGCTCAGCCTGTATCAATAGGGTGTCTAGATCACAATCGGCTTTTAAGGAGACCAGGTTTAAGAAATGGCCACTCTCCTCCCCTTTGGTCCACAAACGTTGTTTAGAACGGCTAAAAAAGGTCACCTTCCCACTCGCTTGGGTGTGTTGCAAGGCTTCTTCATTCATATAGCCCAACATCAAAACGGTTTTTGTTGTGGCGTCTTGTACAATAGCGGGTAATAGTCCGTCGGGAGATTTTGAAAAATTGAGTTCCATAGGCGATTAGATTCGAACAGCGATTTGCTGCGCTTTTAATGCGTGTTTTAGGTCGGGGACACTAATTTCCCCAAAGTGAAATATACTGGCGGCTAGGGCTGCATCGGCCTTGCCGTTGGTAAACGTATCGATAAAGTGTTCCACCTTTCCTGCTCCTCCAGAAGCGATGATGGGGATGTTGACTTCTTCCGACAAGCGCGCGAGGGCTTCATCGGCAAAGCCGGCTTTGGTTCCGTCGTGGTCCATAGAAGTAAACAGGATTTCCCCTGCCCCTCTTTGCTCTACTTCCTTGGCCCAATCGAAAAGCTTGATTTCAGTAGGTACTTTCCCTCCTACCAAGTGCACCAACCATTCTCCGTCTACTTGTTTCGCATCGATAGCCACCACCACACATTGGCTCCCAAATTGTGTCGCCAATTCGTTGATGAGTTCTGGGCGTTTCACGGCTGCCGAGTTGATAGAAACTTTGTCAGCACCATTTTTAAGCAGAATATCCACATCTTCAACCGAGGCTATACCTCCGCCCACAGTAAAGGGAATATCAATGGCCGCTGCTACTTTTAAGACGAGTTCTGCCAAGGTTTTGCGCTTTTGTTCGGTCGCTGAAATATCGAGAAAAACCAACTCATCGGCATTCTCTTGGGCATACTGGGCCGCTAATTCCACCGGATCCCCCGCATCGCGCAGATTGACAAAATTCACCCCTTTTACAGTTCTACCGTCTTTGATATCTAAACAAGGGATGATGCGTTTGGTGAGCATACTATTCGTTTAATTGGGTTAAATCGTGTTGGGCATAAAAGCCTAAGTCTTCTGCATGGAGTTGTTTCACCCAAAAGGCAATTTGCCCCACATGATAGGAAAAATGTTCCACAGCATGTAACACCACCCCTAGTCCAGAAAAGGAAAATCCTTGTACTTTTCGCACGTTTAAAAAAGCGGCTTCAGGCGCGTTTTCTATGGTAGAAATGGCCAAGGCTACGGTTTCGTCTAATTTTTGCAAGAGTTCGGCTTTTGTCCAGCCGCCTTCGGCAGAAAATTCTTCGTCACGCACACGTTGGTCTTCCTGCTCTCCCAAAGAGGCAATGGCATACTGGGTCATGTTCCCACAAATGTGCAACAATTGATTTCCTAAACGAAGACCCATTTTTCCAGGAAGCAACCACAGCTGTTCTTCGCTGACCTTCTCCATGGCCAAGTGAATCATACGTTGCCCTTCCTTTAAGCGGAAGACGCTATGTTGTTTGAATTCAGCGAGTAAAGCGGTTTCCATTAGTGACTTAAAATAAATTCTTCCAGTTGTTTAAGGCTAATACGATTTTCGTAGATCGCCTTTCCAATGATGGTACCATCGCAGCCCATTTCAGCTAATTTTGGGAGTTCATCGTATTGTGAAATCCCGCC
>WTJP01000161.1:5707-10169 GCA_011526275.1 Candidatus Arcticimaribacter sp.
TGCTTGGATTTTGCTCCGTCTAAATCGACCAAATGCAAGTACTCAATACCGTGGTCTTCAAAGGCTTTCGCCACTTCAAGCGGATGTTCATTGTAGGTTTTTTGCGTGCTGTAATCGCCTTTGGAAAGACGCACACATTTCCCGTCGATAATATCTATGGCTGGAATAATTCTCATAAGGCTAAAAAATTAGACAGCAGCTGACTTCCCGCCTTACTGCTTTTCTCCGGATGAAACTGCACCCCGTAAAAATTGTCTTTTTGTAATGCTGTGCTGTAGGTTTCTCCATAGGTCGTTGCAGCTATGGTTTCTTCGATTAGTGGAGCATAATAGCTGTGCACCAAATACATGTATTCGTTTGCTGCTATGTTTTCGAACAGCGCACCTTTGGTAGCACTTAAGGTGTTCCAACCCATTTGCGGGACTTTTACTTTTGTTGGAAAACGCTGCACCTCACAGTCAAAAATCCCCAAACCTTGGGTGTTTCCTTCCGCTGTTGAATTACACATGAGTTGCATGCCCAAGCAAATCCCCAAAACGGGTTGTTTTAAGGTGGGGAGTAAGGTGTCTAAACCTGTTGCGCGCAGTTTCTTCATGGCAGAACTGGCCTCTCCCACCCCGGGAAAAATAACCTTGTCGGCCGTGCGTAACACCTCAGGATTTGCCGTGAGTACACTTTCTACGCCTAAACGGTCCAAGGCGAAACGCAAACTTTGAATGTTCCCTGCGCCGTAATCTACAATAGCTACTTTCATTTATAGACTTCCTTTGGTGCTGGGTAAAATCATTTTATCTGGATCGCGCTTTACCGCGACTTTAATGGCTTTAGCAAAAGCTTTAAAAATTGCTTCAATCTTGTGGTGCTCGTTGGTTCCTTCGGCCTTAATATTCAAATTGGCTTTGGCTCCATCGGAAAATGACTTAAAGAAATGCATAAACATCTCGGTGGGCATTTGACCAATCATTTCGCGTTTAAATTCGGTTTCCCAAACCAACCAGTTGCGACCACCAAAGTCAATGGCAACCTGGGCTAGGCAGTCATCCATGGGCAAACAAAAGCCATAGCGTTCAATACCCAATTTGTCGCCCAAAGCATCAGCAAAAGCTTCCCCTAAGACAATGGCGGTGTCTTCTATGGTGTGGTGTTCATCGACTTCTAAATCGCCTTTTACTTCTAGCGACAAGTCCATACCGCCGTGACGGGCCAATTGATCGAGCATATGATCGAAAAATGCGATCCCCGTGGCGATATTACTTTTGCCTGTCCCATCGAGGTTTAGGCTTAACTGTATATCGGTTTCGTGTGTCTTACGCGCCTTGACTACTTTCCGTGCGTTTAACTTCAAAAAGTGATAAATACTTTCCCAAGTCGTTGTTTTAAGCGCGATTACCTCCGTTGAATTGTCTTGGGTTTCCTCGGCACCTAAACTTTCGTCGTTGGCAATAAAAATACCTTTTGCACCTAAGTTTTTGGCCAGTTCCATATCGGTCAAGCGATCGCCGATGACAAAAGAATTCTCCAAATCATACTCTCCGGTCATGTAATGCGTCAACAAGCCAGTGCGTGGTTTGCGTGTGGGAGCATTATCGGCAGGGAAGCTTTTGTCGATTAGAATTTCGTCGAAAACAACTCCTTCGTTTTCAAAGGCTTTGAGCAGGAAATTGTGGGTAGGCCAAAAGTCGGCCTCTGGGAAACTGTCGGTACCTAAACCATCTTGATTGGTCACCATGACCAATGCATAGTCCAATTCTTTGGCTATTTTCCCCAAATAGGTAAAAACGCCAGGATAAAATTCCAATTTGTCTAGCGCATCCAACTGATAATCCTCGGGCTCTAGGGCCAAGGTTCCATCGCGGTCGATAAAAAGTACTTTTTTCATTTAAATGTCCATGGTGCGTAAAGCACTGATTAATGCGTTATTTTCTTCCACCGTACCTACCGTAACCCGTAAGGTATTGGCACAGTTGTGGTTTTTTGAAGGGTTTCTTACTACAATGCCGCGTTCAATTAATTCGGAGTAGCGTTTGCTGCTATTATCCACTTTGGCTAAAAAGAAATTAGCATGAGAAGGATAGATGGTTTTGATGAAGGAAATGGAGGCTAATTCGTCGATTAAACGCTGTTTTTCCGTCAAAATTTGCTGCACTTGCTGCTGCACTAGCCCCTGCTCTTCCAAACGCCTTAAAACCGCTTCTTGGGTCAATACATTGAGATTGTAGGGTGCTTTTACCTTATTCATCAAAGCGATAATTTCAGGATGAGCAAAGCACATGCCTAAACGAACTCCGGCCATTCCCTGTGCTTTAGAAAAGGTCTGTACCACCAAAAGGTTGTCGTATTGCGTTAGCAGGTCTATACAGCTGAATTCTGCAGCGAATTCGACATAGGCTTCATCGAGGACCACCAAGCCATTAAAACCCTCTAAAATCGCGATAATATCGGTCCGGTCGAAACAATTTCCCGTAGGGTTGTTTGGACTGGGAATAAAAATCATTTTGGTGTGCTTGTCCTGTGCCTTTAAGATTCCTGCAACATCCAACTGAAAATCTTTGGTCAAAGGAACTGCGATCGTCTCCACCCCATTGATGTCGGCGCATACTTGATACATCCCAAAGGTGGGCGGCAATAGCAGGGCCTTGTCTTTAGCAGGCTGACAAAAGGCAATCATGAGTTGGTTGAGCACTTCGTCGCTTCCATTCCCCAAATAAATTTGATCGCTTTCAAGACCTTTGGCTTCTGCTAAGCGTTTTTTCAATTTCCCTTGAAGTGGATCTGGGTAGCGGTTCACTTCCGAATTAAAGGGATTTTCGTTGGCATCGAGGAGAATCATTTCGCGTCCGTCATTGACAAATTCTTGACGTGCCGATTGATAGGGCTTTAAAGCGACAATCTCTGGTCGCGCCCAATGTAGGATACGTTCTTTACTGTTCATTTTTGAGGTCATTTAAACGTAAAGTTACGGCATTTTTGTGCGCTTGTAAACCTTCAGCTTCAGCCATGGCTTCGATGGCTGGGCCTATGCCCTGTATCCCTTCCGCCGTTAACTTTTGAAAAGTCATTTGCTTTAAGAAACTATCGAGGTTTACACCGCTGTATTGTTTGGCATAGCCGTTGGTGGGTAGGGTGTGATTGGTTCCTGAAGCGTAATCTCCAGCGCTTTCTGGGGTATAATTCCCAACAAAGACCGAACCTGCATTTTCAATGGCATTGATATAATCCTCTTCATTTTCCATGCAGATGATGTAATGCTCTGGGCCGTATTGATTGATGAAATCAATAGCCTCCTCATCGCTTTCGAAAGCAATCATTTTTGAGTTGGCAATGGCCTTCTCTGCGATGGCTTTACGGGGTAAATCGTTCAATTGTCGCTTTATTTCCGCTTGTACCGCCGGCAATATAGCTGCAGCAGTTGTCACTAAGATCACTTGACTGTCTGGGCCATGTTCAGCTTGTGAGAGTAAATCTGCCGCTACATAGGCGGGCTGGGCCGAAGCATCGGCCACAACCAAGAGTTCACTTGGGCCGGCCGGCATATCGATCGCCATATTGAAACGTGTTGCCCATTGTTTGGCTACAGTGACATATTGGTTTCCTGGGCCAAACAGCTTGTACACATTTGGAATGCTTTCTGTACCAAAAGTCATGGCTGCTATGGCTTGAATCCCCCCAACGGTAAAGATTTGTGTTATGCCACACAGCTGTGCGGTGTAGAGCACTACGTCGGGTAATGCCCCGTTTTTATCGGGTGGGGAGCACAAAATAATTTCTTGACAACCGGCTATTTGCGCGGGTACAGCTAGCATTAGGATGGTCGAAAACAAAGGAGCTGATCCTCCTGGAATGTAGAGGCCCACTTTTTGAATGGGGCGCTTTTCTTGCCAGCAACTCACCCCTGTTTGTGTCGTTACTTTTACAGGAGCTGTAATTTGTGCCTGGTGAAAGCGTTCTATATTGCCTTTCGCCAATAGAATGGCGTCTTTCAATTCTTGTGGTACACGTTCCACCGCAGCGGCAATTTCCGCTGGAGAGACTTTAAGCTGTTCTCTTGCTACCCCGTCAAATTTTTGGGTATAGCCGCGTACAGCTGTATCGCCCTGAGTTTTGACCGCTTCGAAAACTTCAGCCACTAAAGGCTCTAAATCGTCATAGGTGGCCGTTGGACGAGCTAGTAAAGCATCCCAAGAACTTTTATCGGGTGAAATGAACTGTTCCATTAACGCACCATTTTTTCAATTGGACACACGAGGATATCTTCGGCACCGGCAGCTTTGAGTTGATCGATGACCTCCCAAAAATCTCCTGCATTGATAACAGAGTGAATGGAACTCCAGCCCTCTTGCGCCAAAGGCAGAACTGTGGGGCTTTTTAGTACCGGTAAAATAGAAGCAATTTCATCAATGCGATCATTAGGAGCGTTTAATAAAATATACTTTGATTTCTTAGCGCGTTGCACTGCTTGAAT
>WTJP01000109.1 GCA_011526275.1 Candidatus Arcticimaribacter sp.
AAACTACTTATGCAGATTTACCTGCTTTTCTTCTAATTTGTTCTCCAACATACTTCACTCCTTTTCCTTTGTAAGGCTCTGGCTTACGGAAGGAGCGGATTTTAGCGGCTACGAATCCGACCAATTGCTTGTCGTGCGAGCTCAACTTTACGATAGGGTTTTTCCCTTTTTCAGATACCGTCTCCACTTTTACTTCTGGAGCAATCTCCAACAAGATGTTGTGCGAGAAACCTAAGGCTAAGTCTAACTTTTGCCCTTGGTTCGATGCGCGGTACCCTACCCCTACCAATTCGAGTTCTTTGGTGAAGCCTTTGCTTACACCTTCCACCATATTGGCCAATAGGGCACGGTAAAGTCCGTGTTTTGATTTGTGCTCTTTCGATTCTGAATTTCTCTTAACGGTAATGATGCCTTCATTTTCTTCGAAAGACACGCCGTCATACGGTTGTTCTAGTTCACCTAGTTTTCCTTTTACGATAACTTTGTCGGCCTGAATGTCGACGGTGACACCATCAGGGATCGCTACAGGATTATTACCAACTCTAGACATTTCTTTTTATTTAATTGTTTAATAAACGTAACACAATACTTCTCCACCCACGTTTTGTTGTTGGGCTTGTTTTCCAGTCATTACGCCTTTAGAGGTAGAAACGATAGAGATACCCAATCCGTTAAGGATACGAGGAATATCGTTTGCACCAGCATACTTGCGTAAACCTGGAGTAGAGATGCGTTGAATTTCTTTGATTACAGGCGCTTTGGTCGCTGCATCATATTTTAATGCGATCTTGATGCTTCCTTGCTTGTTTGTAGTTTCTTCAAACTTATAGCTTAGGATGTAACCTTGATCGAATAAAATTTTTGTGATTTCTTTTTTCACGTTAGAAGCGGGAATGCTCACCACACGATGGCCTGCGGAATTGGCATTACGGATTCTAGTGAGATAATCTGCTAATGGATCTGTGTACATAATTCTTTGTTTAGATTACCAGCTTGCTTTTGTTACACCAGGAATGAGTCCTTTGTTGGCCATTTCACGGAAGGTTACCCTTGAAATACCAAACTGACGCATATATCCTTTTGGACGTCCAGTTAACTTGCAACGGTTGTGCATGCGAATTGGGCTAGCGTTTTTAGGTAGCTTTTGAAGTGCTTCATAATCGCCTGCTTCTTTCAAAGCTTTGCGTTTTGCAGCATATTTGGCTACGGTCTTTGCGCGCTTTACTTCGCGTGCTTTCATTGATTCTTTTGCCATCTTAGTTCTTTTTAAAAGGTAAACCTAGTTCTGTTAACAATGACTTTGCTTCCTTATCGGTTGAGGCAGAAGTCACAAATGTAATGTCCATACCCGCAATCTTGTTCACCTTGTCGATGTCGATTTCTGGGAAGATGATTTGCTCTGTAATCCCGAGGTTGTAGTTTCCACGGCCGTCGAAACCGTTGGCTTTTACTCCTTGGAAGTCACGCACACGTGGAAGAGCAACAGTAACCAAACGATCGAGGAATTCATACATGCGCTCTCCGCGTAGGGTAACTTTTGCTCCAATGGGCATCCCTTTACGCAATTTGAACGATGCAACGTCTTTCTTCGAGATGGTTGCGATAGCCTTTTGACCCGAGATAGCGGTCAATTCTTCTACAGCGTGGTCGATTAACTTTTTATCGGCAACTGCAGCTCCAACCCCACGGCTGATCACGATCTTCTCGAGGCTAGGAACTTGCATTACGTTGGTATAGCTGAACTCTTCTTTGAGTGCGCCAACGATTCTGTCGTTAAACTCTTGTTTTAGTCTTGGTGTATAACTCATCACTAAATAACTTCATTAGATTTCTTTGCATAGCGCACCTTTTGGTCGCCCTCCATGCGGTAGCCTACACGTGTAGTTTGACCGTCTGAAGTAAGCAAAGAGAGATTCGAAATTTGAATAGGAGCTTCCTTCTCTTGGATACCTCCTTGTGGGTTCTGTGCGCTGGGCTTAGCGTGTTTTTTCACCAAGTTAACTCCGTCGACGATAGCTTTATTGTCTTCGCGAAGTACTTGTTTCACTTCACCTTCGGCTCCTTTGTGAGCACCAGCGATAACGCGAACCTTGTCTCCTGTTTTGATTTTAATTTTTCCCATGACAATGGCTTAAAGCACCTCGGGTGCTAGTGATACAATTTTCATGAACTGCTTGTCTCTCAACTCGCGAGCAACAGGACCAAACACACGTGTTCCGCGCATTTCTCCAGTAGGGTTGAGCAACACACAAGCGTTGTCGTCGAAACGGATATACGATCCGTCGGGGCGACGTACTTCTTTCGTGGTACGCACAACTACTGCTGTAGATACTTGTCCTTTTTTCACTGTTCCAGAAGGAGAAGCTTCTTTCACCGTTACAACAATCTTGTCTCCGACAGAAGCATAACGTCTTTTTGTTCCGCCCA
>WTJP01000039.1 GCA_011526275.1 Candidatus Arcticimaribacter sp.
ATTATTACAGGAGCTAGCCGAGGCATTGGTCGAGGAATCGCTACTGTTTTTGCACAGCACGGTTGCCACGTTGCTTTTACTTATAGCAGTTCGGTTGAGGCAGCCAACGCATTAGAGGAAGAGCTTAAAGCCCTTGGCGTTCAAGCCAAAGGGTATCAAAGTAATGCCGCTAGTTTTGAAGAGGCACAAGCCCTAGTCGATCAAGTCTTAAAAGATTTTGAAGGGATCGATATCCTCATCAACAATGCTGGAATAACAAAAGACAACCTGCTCATGCGCATGGGAGAAGAGGATTTCGACAAGGTGATTGAGGTCAACTTGAAATCGGTATTCAACATGACAAAAGCTGTTCAGCGCACTTTCTTAAAACAGCGCAAAGGATCATTGATCCACATGAGTTCTGTTGTAGGGGTAAAGGGGAACGCTGGACAAGCCAACTATGCAGCTTCTAAAGCAGGTATCATTGGCTTTTCGAAATCCATTGCCTTAGAATTGGGATCGCGCAACATACGTTCAAACGTGATTGCTCCTGGTTTTATTGAAACAGAAATGACCGCTAGTTTGCCCGAAGATGTAGTGGAGGGATGGCGAAACGGCATTCCGCTTAAACGCGGAGGAAGCCCAGAAGACATTGCAAATGCTTGTGTCTTCTTAGGTTCGGATCTATCGGACTACATTACAGGCCAAGTGCTTAATGTTGACGGTGGAATGTTAACTTAAAAAAACAAATTACTATGCAACGTTTACCTAAAATTGGATTGCCCGCCTTAGCGCTTGGTTTTATCCTGCTTATTTTTGTCTCCAAATCTTCCATTAACATTGGTTATGGTGAAGCTGGAGTATTGTTTAAAACCTTTGGTGGAGGGGTAGTGACGGATACTGCGCCCCTTGGAGAAGGTTTTCACATTATTGCACCCTGGAACAAGGTGTATGTTTATAACGTAAAACAACAAGAGTTTTTCGAAGGAAACATGCAGGTCTTGTCGTCTAACGGACTTGAGATTTCTTTAGATGTTTCCGTGCTCTATCAGCCTAAATACGACGAATTAGGCTTGCTCCACAAAACCAAAGGAGAAAACTATGTCAATGTGGTGTTAATCCCGCAAATTCGCGCGGTAGCCCGTTCAGTGGTGGGACGCTATACGCCAGAACAGTTGTATTCTACCAAACGTGATGCGATACAAAACGAAATCTACGACGAAACCAAAAAGAACGTAGAATCACAACACATACAACTCAATGCCGTGCTTGTTCGTGATGTAACCTTACCAATCGCCATTAAAGAAGCGATTGAGCGCAAACTGCGCCAGGAGCAAGAAGCTTTGGAGTATGAGTTCCGTATTGAAAAGGCAAAACAAGAAGCAGAACGTCAGCGTATTGATGCTGAGGGGAAAGCAACTGCTAACCGCATTTTAAGTGCATCCTTGACCGATAAAATCCTACAAGAAAAAGGAATTGAGGCGACCATTAAATTGTCGGAATCACCCAATTCTAAAGTGATTGTTATTGGAAGCGGAGAAAGTGGAATGCCTATTATCTTAGGGAACCAATAAATCTTTATGGATTCATAAATAAAGGTTATATTTGCACCACAAATGAAAAGAAACCACTTGCATATCCATCATGTTTACCTTCGTTCAAGCGAGCGTTAATGGATAGTGCATCTATAAATTTAACCCGTTTGAAGTTCAAGCGGGTTTTTTTATTTAAGAGCCCCTTGGGTTCAACACTATGAGAAAAACTATGATACGAATTGCTATTCAAAAATCAGGACGACTAAACCAAGAATCGCTAGCCTTGCTTAAAAGCTGTGGTATTTCCATTGATAACGGAAAAGATCAACTTAAAGCTGCTGCGCGGAATTTTCCTGTAGAAGTCTTTTTCCTTCGCAATGGGGACATCCCGCAATACCTGCGCGATGGGGTAGTGGACCTCGCCATTTTAGGGAGCAACACCCTCGTGGAAAAAGGTTCCGACTTGGAAATCATTGAACGACTTGGCTTTTCAAAATGCCGTGTTTCCATTGCTATCCCAAAAGGAGATGAGTTCAGTGGGGTTGCCGCCCTTTCAGGGAAGAAAATTGCCACCTCTTATCCCAATACCGTAAAGCAGTTTTTAGCCGAGCATAACATCGAAGCCGATTTGCATATCATCAACGGTTCCGTAGAGATTGCCCCCAATATTGGTTTGGCCGATGCCATTTGCGATATCGTCTCTAGTGGGAGTACCTTATTTAAAAACAACTTGAAGGAAGCGGTGAAGATCCTTGATTCTGAAGCTGTTTTGGTGCAAGGCCCTAAGGTAACGGAAGAGCAATTGGAGTGGATCAACAAAATACAATTCCGCATTCAAGCAGTGCAACGCGCTAAGAAATCAAAGTATATTTTATTAAACGCTCCTA
>WTJP01000125.1 GCA_011526275.1 Candidatus Arcticimaribacter sp.
TCTCTAATGTACTGTAGCCCTTAATGATCAAGTGTTCACCCCTGTCAAAATAAACATAATTACATATACTCATATTGCGTTGATTAAGCTTCCACTGGGTTTTGACCTGAAGATAATCATCCAATATCGCTTTTTGATGAGCTGCATCATTACGTTCAAAATCCTTCCAAGCTCTTCGAATATCTGCGCGATTAACTTTGATTGTTACTACTAACGCGCTATCCACTTTTGATAACTCGAAAGAAGTCATTTCAACTTCGTGAATGGTATTTAGCGCTAGAAAGCACAACAACAGTTGGAAAATCATAAGAAAGAGTTATCGGGTATCCCGGAAAAACATCTTCCAATTTGAGGGAAAGTCGCTGTAACTACATAAAAATAGGGAAAGCTCTCTTGTCCTGATGGTGTGTTTACAGTAATTGAACGTTGAATACCATTGCATTGGTCTAAATCCCCTAGATTGGGAATGTACTCGTAATCATTGTAATACTTCCCATTGTAAGGCCCACATGGAGCTGTAATTCCATCACCTGGGCGTTCTCCATTTTTCAAACGGTAGCTTGGGGTAAGTTTTGCTAAATTCCCATTAGCAGTTGGACCGTATTGGTACACGATGGGAAACCCATCTGCCGCCCAACCTACCTGAATCACTTCTTCTGGAACCACATCTTCACTTAATCCTTCCAACAAGACTTCTGCATAGGCGAACATGTTCCCGTGATAATGGTACCCTTGATCACCACTGTGCGCGTTGGCACAATCTAACTTTACTTGATTATTTTCAGGGCCTTTATTGTGGGAGGCTTCAAAGACCCAATCCCAGTTGTACTCTCCTGTTCTCGTGTTTTCAAAAATAAAAGGGGTTGCAGGTGCAGGAGCAAAAATGACACCATTTAACGCTACTCCGAAGAAATAACGAGGGCGATTGTTTGGGTTTAAAATAGAGGTTGTTTCAGTTGAAATAGTTGGTGAAATTGGCATTGAAAAAGACCTAGAAAATGGGGCAAATCTACTCCGGTAATCCCCATAAATATGATTGGGAACTGTATTGGTCACAATCTTTCGTAAATCTCCCTCCAATGTCTCTGTGTACAAACTATTGTCTGGAGCATCAAAAGGGCAATCCACACCAACAAAACTCAGCGCGTTTGCTTCTTCACAATCTACTACCACAGCAGGAATCTCAATTGGTACTACTGTATCTTCACAACAAACATCGTCCTCAGTAGTACAACTGAACAAGCCTAAAAGACCAATAAAGATGAAGCGACTTTTTTTCATGGAATAGATATTTGAATTCAGTGATTTTACGCAAGCAATTAAGCAAACCTAACACTTGTTTTTAATTAAAATGAATAATCTTACTTTTTTAATAATAATAACTACAAGTGTTAGATTTTTGAAGGCTCGTTTTAAGATG
This sequence comes from Candidatus Arcticimaribacter sp., assembly GCA_011526275.1. Taxonomy (GTDB): domain Bacteria; phylum Bacteroidota; class Bacteroidia; order Flavobacteriales; family Flavobacteriaceae; genus Arcticimaribacter. The sequence continues at coordinate 1,421 of WTJP01000125.1, forward strand.
AAAAGAAACAGAAAAATAAACGGATAAATCCATTTGAAAATGGACGAAAATTACCACTACATTTATGGCGTAAATCGCAATTAAAAATCTCCACTAATGCCACTTCTAGCTGCTGGACATTATTCTCCTTCTTTTCCATTTAAAAATGGACATGTCAACACCATTTACAGTTCCCTTTTTCGAGCGGTAAAACCCATTGCGTTTGAACGAAAACGTATTGAGACTCCAGACGATGATTTTCTTGATCTCGACTTAATTGAAAACGGAAGTAAAAAAGTAGCTGTACTTTGCCATGGCCTTGAAGGGAGTAGTGCTTCAAAGTATATATTGGCTACGGCTGAACTATTGTCTAAAAATGGTTATGCTATTGCCGCGATGAATTACCGCTTTTGCAGTGGAGAAATCAATCGGCAATTGATTACCTACCACAGTGGGAGAACAGAAGATCTCCACACGGTAATCGAAACTTTACTCCCCAACTACGAGGAAATTTATTTGATTGGCTTCAGCCTTGGGGGAAATTTAGTCTTAAAATACAACGGGGATGGCATTTACCCCCTTCACCCCAAAATAAAAGCCAGTGTAGCGGTCTCTGTTCCTGTAGATTTACACGGTTCATCCATACAACTCCAAAAACCAGAAAATAAAATATACACTTGGCGGTTTTTGAGAACTCTCGCTAAAAAGATACGTTTAAAACACCAACAATATCCGGACAAGGTCGATGTAAGATTACTTAAGAAAATAAAAAAACTTATCGATTTTGATGAATACTACACCAGCCAACTCAACGGTTTTAAAGATGCAAAGGACTATTATACCAAAGCGAGTTGCAACCCTTTTTTAAGTGCAATTCAAAGACCAAGCTTGTTGATTAATGCCTTAGACGATCCCTTTTTATCTCCCTCCTGTTTTCCTTACGAGGAGGCAAAAAACAGCTCCCATTTCTATTTGATGTGCCCTGAATATGGTGGTCATG
>WTJP01000115.1 GCA_011526275.1 Candidatus Arcticimaribacter sp.
GAGAATGTTACTTGTAGTCTTTGGGGGTAAGAATAACCACCTTCCAACGTTACTCCACAGTAACCGACTTCGCCAAGTTTCTTGGTTGGTCCACATTACAACCGCGTTGTACAGCGATATAGTAAGAGAGTAGTTGTAATGGAATGGTCGATAAAATAGGGACAAAAGGTTCTGCTGCATCAGGGATTTCTAGACAGTAGTCGGCTAATCCTTTGACCTGGGTATCTCCTTCGCTCACCAAAGCGATAATGCGTCCTTCTCTAGATTTAATCTCTTGGATATTGGAGACTACTTTTTCGTAGTGTCCTTTTTTGGTGGCAATCACCACGACCGGCATTTCTTTGTCAATAAGCGCAATGGGGCCGTGTTTCATTTCCGCGGCAGGATACCCCTCGGCATGGATATAGGAAATCTCTTTTAGCTTTAACGCACCTTCAAGGGCAACGGGGAAGTTATACCCTCGACCTAAATAGATACAGTTCTGTGCTGTTTCAAATGAGGCCGCTACTTCTTCTATAAAGGCGCGTGATTTCAAGATGTGTTCCACCTTGCTGGGGAGGGTTTCTAGTTCCGTGACATACTCTTGGTATTGGGAACGTGAAAGGGTGCCGTTGGCTTTTCCTAGATACAAACCAATCAATGAAATCACGGTGATTTGCGTCGTAAAGGCTTTGGTCGAAGCCACCCCTATTTCTGGCCCTGCGTGGGTGTAACAACCGGTGTCGGTTATACGGGAAATGGTCGAACCAACCACATTGCAAATTCCATAAACAAAAGCCCCTTTTTCTTTGGCGATATTGATGGCTGCAATGGTATCGGCGGTTTCTCCAGACTGGGAAATTGCAATCACCACATCGTCGGGATATATAATGGGGTTGCGGTAACGGAACTCTGAGGCGTATTCTACCTCAACGGGAATACGTGTAAATTCTTCAAATAAATATTCGGCCACCAAACCAGCATGCCATGAAGTCCCACAAGCAATCACTAGTATGCGTTTGGCCTTGAGGAAACGGTTTTCATGTTCGCGAAGGCTCGACAGGGTAATGACTCCTTCATTAGACAATAAACGTCCGCGTAAAGTGTCTTGAATGGCCTTTGGCTGCTCAAAAATTTCTTTGAGCATAAAATGATCATAGCCGCCTTTTTGAATGTTCTCCAAACTCATTTGAAGTTCTTCTACATAAGGCTCTATAAGGCTATCGTCATTTATTTTACGGATGCGAACCTCTCTTCCGCGACGGATAATGGCCAAGTGCTCCTCCTCTAAATAAATAACCTCCTTGGTATATTCAATAAACGGGGTGGCATCGGAAGCGACAAAAAACTCTTCTTCACCAATTCCAATCGCTAACGGGCTTCCCAAGCGAGCAGCGATAATTTCGTTGGGTTTGCGTTGGTCAAACACCACAATGGCATAGGCCCCGATAACTTGCGACAAGGCAATTTGCACTGCCTTCCCAAGCTTCACCCCTTTGCGCTCTTTAACATCCTCGATCAAATTGACCAACACCTCGGTGTCGGTGTCAGAATGAAAAGTGAAACCACGATGCGTTAATTCCTCTTTTAAGGAAGCATAATTTTCTATGATCCCGTTGTGAACAATAACTAAATTTCCTGAATTCGACGTTTGTGGGTGTGCGTTAGTATCGTTTGGAACGCCGTGGGTAGCCCAACGGGTATGACCCATGGCCAAACTAGACTCTTGTTTAGGGTACTGACTGAGCTTCTCTTCTAGGTCGCTTACTTTCCCCTTGGTCTTGAGTGTGTGTAAACCTGCTGCATTGTAGATGGAAATCCCCGTCGAGTCATATCCGCGGTATTCCAAACGCTTCAAACCTTTGATCACTATAGGCTGCGCTTGTCGGTCTCCAATATAAGCTACAATTCCACACATAAAATTTAGTTATCGAAATTGGTGTAAATCACCTCTAACTTCAATCGCATATTTTCAAGTCCCGCTTCAGGTTGTGGCCCAACCAAAACCGTTCCTAAGGGGTTTGCAATGGCCGCAACCGGGAAATTGATTGTATCGTCTTGATTAATTAAAGCTGTCTTATAGCCAATGGCATTAATGTCGGAAGTTACAACCAACCCTAAAGCAATGTTCTCGGAAAGACTCTCGTCTTCTGAACGCAATAGATTAGAAATGTGTTCTGTTATTCTAAACTTGTAGCGATAGGGTCTTCCGTCTTGATACTCTAGAATTCCGCTGTGAACCGTTTTCGTGTCTTCTGGATTAGCTCCATTGGTTGGATCAGAGAAATAGTCAACCAAGGGTAGATTATTATCCAAACGATAGAGATACAAGCGTTCGGCAATGCGACTTTCAGCTGTCCAATTTTCGGTTAATGCAGGATCGACATAGAAAATTAAATTGGCTTCGTTCACTAGAATATTGGAAGATTTAAAGTCTTCTAGAAGTTGAGTGCTATCGTCTTGATCGAACAAAGTGATCTTCGCTCTTGAACCAAGTCCTCCCTCGAGCACGAGTCGTTCTTCGGCAGCAACATTGGTGTTGATAAGCGCCTCTCCTTCGTTTTCAAGGTGATTAATGCGCACTCCACCCAAAGGCATGACAAAGGTGCGCTGCGATTCGACGATCTCGTCATCCTCGGTGTCGTCTGTTCCTTGGTTGACCACTGCATCGAAACCATAAGTCATTTTAATACTCGCAGCAGAGAGGTTTAACAGCATATAAATATCCTCTGATGCATCGTCCAGACGAATATTCAACCCTTTAACATGGGCGTTAAAGTAGTTTTGATTTTTCAGGTTGTCACTCCCCTCTTCATCCAATAATTTACGTTGGAAATAGTCTGCATTTAGGGGAATGCGAATACGGGGAGAAAGACGGTTTTCAACTTGCGTGGTTTCATCTACATCGGGCGTCTCTGGATCGTCTTCTTCATAATAAAACAAAATCTCATCAAAGTTCAACTGGTATTGTTCGTCGAAGAGTGTTTCTCCTGTAAATCCTTCTTCATAGAAATCGTTCCCTGCAAAATAATTCGCTGCGGTTTCAAAGTTATTATCGGGATCAAGACTATTGAGGAAATAGGTCAATTCAGTAACCTTCAAATGAATAGCAGCGTTGCGGTTCCCGTAAATAGAGTCAATGGCATAGAATTGACTCCCAGAATCATAGCCGTCATTGGCTTCGTCTTCGCTATCGTTTACCCCGTCTCCATCAGAATCGGCATCCAAAGGGTTGGTCCCGCGCTGGGCTTCTTCTAAATCGGTTAAACCGTCACCATCAGAATCACTGTTTGGATCACTGCTATCAACATCCAAAGTGTCGATGAGTCCGTCGTTGTCTTGATCGTCTTGATTGACCAAAAAAGGAATTTCCAAGAAGGCTGAAATTACACGCTCATTTTCTTGAATGATATTGACATTGGTAGAATCGGTTGCGTCTTCAATTGCTTGAGAATACAATCCAAAAGTGGGATTAGATTGTACAGTAATTTGACTGGTTATGGACGCTTTTTTTCGGCCAAAGAAAGGGAAGTTATAGTTTCCAAAATGAACCACAGCTTGTTGATCGAACTGCACATCGTCTAAAACATCTTGGGCAACGTAAACTGGAAATTCACGTGTTTCTGTGTCAAAAACATCGGTAGAAACCAGCTCTGCGCCTACATTGTTGTACTCAGGGTTACAGGCGGTTAACAAAAGGGCAACAAGGCCAATAGTATATACTAAATTAAATCGCTTCATGGATCTTAGAGAAACTGCGTATTGAAGAATTCAACATAGGCGTTTTCGGCTGCAGTATCCGCATGCTTTAACAAAGGTAAACCACTTGCTTCTGCTTGTGCAACAATAGCAGGATCAACTGCATCGCTTGCCAATACTAGACCATCAGAATAACGAATAGCCAATTCCATCAATGCGTTGTAATTGGGTGTTTCAAGAGCTGTTAGATTTTCATCGATCTGATCGAAAGCAATTTTATCCTTGATATCTGCGGCTAAATCTCCATTCAAATCGTTTTCATAGAGGGCGGTTACCAATTTGCTTTGCTCAAAAATGGGATCTTCAGCAAAATATGTCTTCATGTAAAGCGGGAAGAGCGCGGTAAACCAACCGTGTAAAAGAATAATATCTGGCGACCAGTTTAATTTCTTTACGGTTTCAATCACTCCCTTGGTAAAGAAGATCATGCGTTCGTCGTTGTCCTCAAATAGTTTCCCGTCACCATCGTGAAGAATATGCTTGCGCTTGAAGTATTCATCGTTATCGATAAAATAGACTTGCATGCGTTCTTTAGGGATAGAAGCCACCTTGATAATGAGCGGCATATCCATGTCGTTGATGACCAAATTCATGCCCGAAAGACGAATCACCTCGTGCAATTGATGGCGGCGTTCGTTGATTAAACCATAACGCGGCATAAAGATGCGGGTTTGTCCCCCAGCGTCGTTAATGGATTTGGGTATTTTAAACGAATTGATAGATCGTTCACTTTGAGGGAGATAGGGGATAACCTCTGAGGATATGACCAGTACTTTTTTATTTTGCATAAAGACGATTTAACCTTCTAGCACGAAAGTTTAGCAAAATTACAAAAAATCTTCCGATCATTAGAAAAAACAGTACTTTTAGGCTGTTAATCTTTTCCTAAATGAAGCTCTTCAAAGCGCTTGTCCCCCTAAAAAAACATCTCGACCAACAAAACCTAACCAGCCTTGGTTTGGTTCCCACTATGGGCGCTTTACACGATGGTCACTTGGCCTTAGTGAGAAAAGCGGTGGAGGAGAACGAGAAAGTCGTCGTCACCATTTTTGTCAACCCCACACAATTTGACGACCAAAAGGACCTAGATGCCTACCCTAAAACCTTGGAAGATGATTTAGAAAAATTGGCTTGCTTTGGCGAGAAAATAGCTGTTTATGCTCCTGAAGTAGAAGATCTTTACCCAAAAGAAGCAGTAAGCGAGCACTATGACTTTGGGGAACTGGAGACAACCATGGAGGGAGGTTCGCGGAAAGGACACTTTCAAGGGGTTGCCACCATCGTACAAAAACTACTCAAAGGCTTTATGCCTACTCGGGCTTACTTTGGAGAAAAAGACTACCAACAATTGGCCATTATTCATGCCTTAGTACAGCAAAAAGAACTTCCCATTGAGATTGTTGATTGCCCCATAGTACGGGAAAAAGACGGTTTAGCCATGAGCTCGCGCAACCGCCGTTTAAACGAAAAACAAAGAGCAATTGCCCCACAAATTTATTCGTTACTGACGCAAGTCGTAGAAAAAAAGCACACCCACTCCATTGAAGAAATCAATCGTTGGGTAACTGCCTTTTTCGAGCAACAAGCCGAGTTTGAACTCGACTATTTTTGCATTGCCGATGCCCGCAGCCTACAACCCCTTCGCGATAAAAACACAACTCAAAATGCAAGAGCGTTTATCGCCGTGAAAATGGGTGAGATTCGCCTCATTGACAACGTCAAATTTTAATATCTTTGCGGCATGCAAATCGAAGTACTAAAATCTAAGATTCACCGGGTTACCGTTACAGGAGCCGACCTCAACTATATTGGAAGCATAACCATCGACCGTGAACTCATGGATGCCGCTAACCTCATCGCAGGGGAAAAAGTGCAAATCGTCAATATCAATAACGGGGAACGACTGGAAACCTATGTAATTGAAGGCGCGAGAAATGAAGGAGAAATTACACTCAACGGACCTGCTGCTCGAAAAGTGCAAAAAGGAGATGTCATCATCATCATTAGCTATTGTAGCTTGCCTATAGAAGAAGCAAAACAACTTCAACCAAAACTGGTTTTCCCCAACGAGGAAACCAATCTACTCGCTTAAATTTTGGAGAAGGCAACGAGAACCAAACTGCTTAAAACCCTCCTGCCCCTTGGGATTGGCGTCCTATTCATTTATTTATCTTTAAGCAACACCACCGCCGAAGATCGAGCTACCATCTATGCTTCGATAAAAAATGCGCATTATGGGTATATTTTTATTTCCCTAATCATGGGCTTGTTGAGCCATGTTTCACGGGCCTATCGTTGGAACTTTATGCTCCATCCGTTGGGTTATCGTCCGCGATTAATCAACAATGTGTTAGCGATCTTCATTACCTATATTGCCAATTTAGGCGTCCCGCGATCAGGGGAACTTTTTCGGGCTACCGTGATGCAAACCTATGAGCAAATTCCCTTTGAGAAAAGCTTTGGCACCATCATTGCCGAACGTGCTGTTGACCTGCTCATGTTGCTTTTAACCATCGGTTTAGCCTTCTCCTTAGAGTCTGATATTTTATACGGTTTACTCGAAGACAAAGCCATTGATCCTTGGAAACTTGCTGCTAGTTTATGCCTTGGTGCAGCACTGTTTTACTTCTTTTTTCAGCGTATCAAAAATGCCGATCACCCCTTGGCTAAAAAAATCACCTCCTTGTTCAATGGGTTGAGCGAAGGTTTTTTAACCATCGTTCGCATGGAGAAAAAATGGGCCTATCTTTTCCATACGGTCTTTATTTGGGTCATGTATGTCGCCATGTTCTACATGATTAAATTCTCGCTGCCAGAGACCCAAGCCCTCAGCTTTGAACCCCTTTTGATTGGTTTTATTGTAGGGGCATTTGCCATCTCAGCAACCAATGGCGGAATTGGGATTTATCCTTTCTCGGTTTCCTTAGTCCTCATTAGCTATGGGATAACCAAAGAATCTAGCCTGGCTTTTGGCTGGATCATGTGGACGGCTCAAACCGTGATGGTGATCTTTTTTGGTAGTCTCTCCTTCTTATTACTTCCGTTGGTCAACCGAAAAAAGTAAGTCCACTATTTCTTTGACACCAGCTTTAGCTTGGTTAATTTTAACCTATGAGTAAAGTCAAAAAAGCTTTTTTTTGTCAAAAGTGTGGGGCACAACACCCTCAATGGCAAGGGCAGTGTAATAGCTGCAAGGAGTGGAATACCCTGGTGGAAGAAGTGGTTGAAAAACCCACCAAAAAAGGATGGACCCCACCAGAAGAAAGCACTCCCTCGCGCAACCGCCCTATTCCTATAGCAGAAATTACCACCGACAAAGAAAGTCGTTTGCGTTGCCCCGATGAGGAGTTGGACAGGGTTTTAGGCGGTGGACTAGTTCCTGGTTCGGTAACCCTATTGGGCGGTGAACCCGGAATTGGGAAATCCACCCTTTTGCTGCAAATATCTTTACAACTGCAACACAAGGTCTTGTATGTATCTGGAGAAGAAAGTCAACGTCAAATCAAACTTCGGGCTGACCGTATTCCTGCCAAAAACGACCATTGCTTTGTGTTGAGTGAAACGCAAACCCAAAAAATATTTCATCAAATTGGGGAGATTGTCCCCGATGTGGTCATCATCGATTCCATTCAAACCCTGCAAACCGAATACATAGAAAGTAGTCCGGGAAGTGTATCTCAAATTAAAGAGTGTACCGCCGAATTGATTCAATTTGCCAAGCGAACCCACACCCCAGTAATCTTGGTGGGCCACATTACCAAAGATGGGAATATTGCCGGTCCAAAGGTCATGGAACACATGGTCGATACCGTGCTGCACTTTGAAGGCGACCGCAACCACATTTACCGTATTCTTCGCGCTCAAAAAAACCGTTTCGGTTCTACAGCCGAGATTGGAATTTACGAGATGCAATCCACGGGACTGCGCGGAGTAAACAACCCCAGTGAACTCTTGCTCACCCAAAGCGATGCGCAAATGAGCGGGCATGCTATTGCCAGTACAGTGGAAGGAGTTCGCCCTTTAATGCTTGAAGTTCAGGCCTTGGTGAGCAGTGCTGTTTATGGCACCCCACAACGCAGTACCACCGGGTTTAATGCCAAACGCCTCAACATGCTTTTGGCCGTCTTGGAAAAACGAGCTGGCTTTCAATTGGGCGCAAAAGATGTTTTCCTCAATATCACAGGGGGAATTAGCAGTGAAGACCCGGCCTTAGACCTCGCCGTAGTCGCCGCTATACTGTCGAGTCATCACGATATTGCCTTGGCCAAGAATACCTGTTTTGCGGCCGAGATTGGACTCTCGGGCGAACTTCGTCCTGTCCCAAAACTAGATCAACGCATTAGCGAAGCAGAAAAACTGGGCTTTGAGCGCATCATCACTGCTTCCTTCAAACAAAATGCCCTCCCAAAGGCTGGGATTGAAATTGTTATGTGTCAAAAAATTGAAGAAGTGGTCCAACATTTGTTTGGGTAAAAAAAACTACCTTAGGTTAACTAATTCATTTAACGATGGAAAAAATCATCCAATCCTTTCTAGCCCAAGTCAATCAACGCAATCAAAATGAGCCTGAATTTATGCAGGCTGTCACCGAAGTTGCCGAGACGGTTATCCCCTACATCGTGCAACACGACATCTATTACGGGCAAAATATTTTAATGCGTATGGTCGAACCCGAACGGGTGGTTTCTTTCCGTGTGGCTTGGATCGATGATCAAGAAGAAATTCAAGTAAACCGCGGTTACCGCATCGAGATGAACTCGGCTATTGGCCCCTATAAAGGAGGCTTGCGTTTTCACCCATCGGTCAACTTAAGTGTCTTAAAGTTTTTGGCCTTTGAGCAAATCTTTAAAAACAGCCTAACTACCCTCCCCATGGGTGGAGGAAAAGGAGGGTCTGACTTTGATCCCAAAGGAAGAACCGATACCGAAGTGATGCGCTTTTGCCAAAGCTTTATGACCGAGCTCTTCCGTCATATTGGTCCAAACCGCGATATCCCTGCTGGAGATATTGGGGTAGGAAGCCGAGAAATTGGCTACCTCTTTGGGCAATACAAACGCTTGAAAAATGAATTTACAGGTGTGCTTACAGGAAAAGGCGTGAGTTGGGGAGGTTCCCTCATTCGCCCTGAAGCTACCGGTTATGGGGTGGTGTATTTCACCGAACAAATGCTCGCTACCAAGGGCGACGGCTTCAAAGGGAAAAAAGTGGTTATCTCTGGTTCAGGGAACGTAGCACAATACGCTGCAGAGAAAGTTATTCAGTTAGGCGGAACGGTTTTAACCCTCTCGGACTCCTCTGGTTTTATTTACGACAAAGACGGGATCGACGCAGAGAAGCTGGCCTATATTATGGACCTAAAAAATGTGAAACGCGAACGCATTCACAAGTATTTGGAACAATATCCCAATGCAGAATTCCACCAAGGGAAAACCCCATGGGGAGTTGCCTGCGACGTTGCACTTCCTTGTGCTACACAAAACGAACTGCACCTTGAAGATGCGAAAAGTCTAATTGCAAACGGGTGTATCGCCGTGGGAGAAGGGGCCAACATGCCAACTACTCCAGACGCTATTCATCATTTTACGCACAACAAAATATTGTTTGCTCCAGGAAAAGCATCCAACGCCGGGGGGGTTGCTGTGTCGGGCTTAGAAATGGCACAAAATTCCTTGCGTTACAGTTGGACACGAGAAGAAGTGGACAACCGTCTGCAAAACATCATGCAAGACATTCATACATCCTGCATGACCTATGGGCAAGACGGGGACTTTACGAATTATGTAAAAGGAGCAAACATTGCCGGCTTTGTTAAAGTAGCCGATGCCATGTTAGCCCAAGGAGTCGTCTAAATTCAAAACATGCTGGTACAGACCAAGGCCCTTGTACTCCACACCATCAAGTACAATGACAACAGTCTGATTGCGCACTGCTATACCCAAGCCTTAGGGAAACAATCTTTTTTGCTTAAAGGAATTCTAAGCAGTAAGAAAGGGAAAATTAGAAAGGCGCACTTTCAACCCCTAAGCCTTTTAGATATTCACTTTCAGCATAAAAATAAAGGCGGCCTGAACTTTATCAAAGAGCTTAAAGTCGATCCGCCTTTCCAAAGCATTTACACCTCCATTCCAAAGAATACCATCGCGTTATTCCTTTCGGAGGTCTTGTATAAAAGTTTGCAGCAAGAAGAACCTGATCTTCCCTTGTTTGAATACCTTGAAAACGCACTTTTGTGGCTCGACACCCATGACGACATCGCTAATTTTCATTTGCTTTTCCTGCTAAAACTCACACAATTTCTGGGCTTTTATCCTTTTGTAGAAGAAGAGGAAAGCCCTTATTTCAGCTTGGTGAACGGCTGTTTTACTTCCCTTCCTCCCCAGGGGAAATTTCTCGATGGCCTTGCAGCCCAACAATTAAAACAACTCTTGGGCACGAATTTTGCTACACTCAATTTGCCTAAATTAAATCAACAGTCAAGGCGTGAATTGCTTGAAGCATTGGTCCACTATTATGAACTACACCTGCATGGATTTTCTAGCCCGAAATCGCTCCCGATTTTGCACCAAATTTTCGCTTAGCTCTTTTGGCCTTAGCCTTGTATTCATCCTAAGCTTTCAATCTTCTGCCCTAGCACAATCGGTTACGGTAATCGATGCCTTTACCCAACAGCCACTAGAACAGGTTATGATTACCAATCAAACCAAAGAACGCTATGCTACGACCAACGATCAAGGGCGGTTTGAATTGGATCAATTTGTTGAAGAAGACCAGCTGTCTTTTCAAATGATGGGCTATGAAAAAACAACCCTAAATCGGAAAGAAATTGGTCTTCAAGACCATGTTGTTGCTCTTTTTTTAGACGAAAAAATGCTCGGAGAGATCGTGCTTTCAGTAGCACGAACAGCAGCTCAATCACAAAAAATAGCCGAACGGGTTTCCCTCATCGACAAAAACACCATTCAAAAAGAAAGCCCAACTACGGGTGCAGATTTACTGTTATTAGCCCCTGGGGTACGTTTACAAAAATCGCAAGGGGGCGGGGGTAGTCCCGTACTTCGTGGTTTTGAAGCCAATAGAGTATTGCTCGTTGTTGACGGGATTCGCATGAACAATGCCATTTACCGTTCTGGACACCTGCAAAACGCCATTACTGTTGATCCCAACAGCATTGAACGAGTAGAGGTCATCTATGGGGCATCGTCGGTTGGTTATGGTTCTGACGCCTTAGGGGGGGTGGTTCATTACTATACCAAAACCCCGAAAATAAACAACAAAAAAGCCATGCAGTCTGTAGTTTCCTCCAACTACAATAGTGCGCAAAACGCCTTTATACAACATTTCGAAACCGAAGCAAGCTTTAGGCAATGGGCTAGTTTTTCGAGCGTGAGTTATTCCAGTTTTGGGGATATTCGCATGGGGAAAAACCGTCAACACGGCTACGAAGACTGGGGCTTGGTCAACACCTATTCTGCCAATAGCGAAACAGCATACTTTGCGACACCAAGTACCAATAGCAATCCTAACATTCAAAAAAACAGTGGCTACAGCCAAGTGGATTTCCTCCAAAAATTTGTAGTCAACCTGCCCGGTGAATCGCAATTTTTACTCAATCTGCAATTTTCCAACTCCTCCAACATCCCGCGTTTTGACAAACTCAACGAAGCTCGTGAGGGGAGCTTGCGCTTTGCCGAGTGGCACTATGGCCCACAAAAACGCTTGTTGATTTCCCCCCAACTGAAATTATTTCCAAGGAAAAAACTCCTTTACAAAGGGACCATTACCGGAGCATTTCAGCAAGTAGAAGAAGCGCGAATCAAGCGCAACTTTGGTAGCTTAAGCCGAGAATCGCAAAACGAGGCGGTTGATGTGTTTAGCATCAATGGGGATTTTGAAATGGCAAAAACCGAACGCTTTAGTGTCGCTTATGGATTTGAATGGGTGCACAACCGCATCGAATCAAACGCCTTTGCTGTGGACCTCCAAATTGCCAATAACACCATTTTGGGTGAAGAAAATAAACGGATGATCCCGACGCGTTACCCCAGTGATGGGAGCCGTTACACCATAGTAGCAGCTTACGGAAACTTTCGCTATGATCTAAACGACAAAACAACCGTAGCGCTTGGAACGCGTTTGACCAACACCCAATTGGATGCAGCGTGGAACGATGCGGCATTGATTAATTCACAACTCAATAGTGTAAAGGCAAAAAACACGGCCATAACGGGAAGTTTTTCGCTCGCCTATCGACCAACACAAAACTGGCGACTCAATCTTCTTGGATCGAGTGGTTTTCGCTCCCCCAACATCGACGACCTAGGAAAAATTCGGGAAAACAAAGGCATGCTTCTTGTGCCCAATCCTAACCTAAAACCAGAATTTGTCTATACTGTAGACGGAGGTATAGCCTATCATCCCAAAGACAAAGCGGTAAATTTCAATCTGCGGTTTTACCACAGTTCCCTGCGCGACTACATTGGACGCATGGCCTACTCCATTGCAACTGACAGCTCCACCCTTGCCGCCTCGACCATTATGTTTAGCGATGAGGTCGTTACCACCCAAGCCAACGCCAATATTGGGAATGGACGCATCTATGGCTTTTCTTTTGAAGGCGGATGGCGCATTAACGAGCTATTGAGTGCAACAGCGCAATTTACCCATACTGCGGCGGCAGAAAATGCAATGCTAGGACCACTCCCTTCAATACTTCCCTATTACGGTGGGGTTGATTTACGCTATACCAAAGAAAAGGTTTCCCTTTCGTTACGCCAGCGCTTCAACAGCAGTAAGTCGCCCGAGGAATACAGTCTTGGTGGTGAAGATGGCTTAGAAGAAACGCCTGCAGTGTCCACGAGTGTTGATCCCAGTGGTTTTGCCGGCAGCCCAAGTTGGGCAACCTATTCCTTGCTCGCGCAGTTTAAAGTCAATGAAAATCTACGCCTTAATGCAACTTTAGAGAACATCTTTGATTTGCATTACCGCAGTTTTGCCTCGGGAATTTCAGCACCGGGGAGGAGTTTAAATCTCGGCGGGCGTTATCAGTTTTAATACATTTTGTCCAAGAGGCTTTGCTTGAGCCCCGCTTCCCATTCTTCCTTTATAATACTTAAAACAGCACTGTCACGACGACCCGTTGATGCAGTACAATTGTTCCGTAAGATACCTTCCAGTGTACAACCTATTCCCTGCATGGCGGCAAGACTGCGTTGATTGCGCGCATCGGCTCTAAATTCTACCCGTTCCATTTCAAGCGTTTCAAAAGCATAACTCAACAAAAGATATTTGCACTGCCGATTGAGCCCCGTGCGTTGAAACTTTTTGCCATACCACGTATACCCCAGGCTTAAGGTCTTGTGGTGAAAATCCATCTCGTAAAAACGAGTACTGCCTGCCACCTGCTGGGTCGCTTTGTCAAACACCAAAAATGGATATCCTTTTTGCTGCTCACGAAGTAAAAGGGCACTTTCAACATAGGTGGATAACGCGTCTTCTCCCGCAGCCGAAGTAATGGAATACTCCCATAAACTGGGTTCTTTCAAAGAAAAGGGAAGTAAAAATGCAATGTCGGTTTTAGCGAGCGGACGTAGTTCTACACGCTCGTTCGACAAAGTAAAATCTAAAGTGAAATCAAAAGTGTTCAACGGATTGTTATGTTGTGGTTTAGGTAAAGTGTAAATGTATAAAATTCCGTAATTTCGCAGCTTTAGAACTACTCCCTATGGGCTTTAAGGAACGCAAGCAACTCAACCTAGCAGCAACTGCACAAGACATCCTCTCTTTTTGGGAAGAACAATCCATTTTTGAAAAGAGTGTGAGCACCCGTGAGGGCCACCCCCCTTATGTGTTTTACGAAGGGCCGCCATCGGCCAACGGTATGCCGGGTATTCACCACGTAATGGCACGTGCCATCAAGGATATTTTCTGCCGCTATAAAACCCAAAAAGGCTTTCAGGTAAAACGCAAAGCAGGTTGGGACACCCACGGGCTTCCCGTGGAACTTGGCGTTGAAAAAGAATTGGGAATTACCAAAGATGCTATTGGGAAAAGTATTAGCGTAGAAGAGTACAACGAAGCCTGTAAAAATGCGGTTATGCGCTACACCGATGTGTGGAACCGCCTAACAGAGCAAATGGGCTACTGGGTCGATATGGAAGACCCCTACATTACCTATAAATCAAAGTACATTGAGTCGGTTTGGTGGTTATTAAAGCAGATTTATGACAAAGGGCTTTTGTATAAAGGCTATACCATTCAGCCCTATTCTCCAAAAGCAGGAACGGGTCTAAGCTCCCATGAGCTCAATCAACCGGGCACCTATCGCGATGTGACCGACACCACCATCACCGCCATGTTTAAAACCTTGCCCGAGACTTTACCGGCAAGTTTACAAGCCGATGATGCACTGTATATTTTGGCCTGGACCACTACTCCTTGGACCCTGCCCTCCAACACCGCACTTACGGTAGGGAAAAAAATAGACTATGTGGTGGTAGAAACCTATAACCAATATACCCACTTACCCATTCGGGTACTATTGGCCAAAGCCTTAGTCAACAAACAATTTTCTGGGAAATATACCGCTGTTGAAGATCTTGATGCGGTCAAGGCCTATGAAAGTGGGGCAAAGAAAATCCCCTATTGCATTACACAAGAAATCAAAGGAGAGGCCCTCATCGGGATTCGTTATGAACAGCTGTGGCACCAAGCTCCACTTCCGCTCAGCCAACCGGAAAATGCATTCCGCGTTATTGCAGGAGACTTTGTTACAACCGAAGACGGAACGGGAATTGTGCACACGGCTCCTACCTTTGGAGCTGATGATGCCCAAGTTGCCAAAGAAGCTACTCCGCCTGTGCCGCCGCTCTTGGTAAAAGACGAAAACGAAAATGAAGTTCCTTTGGTCGATTTGGCCGGGAAGTTCTATGCTGGCCTCCCCGAAATTGGTGGGAAGTTTGTCAAAAACGCCTATTATCCCGAGGGAGAAGCACCCGAAAAATCGGTTGATGTGGAGATTGCTATCCGACTCAAAGAGGAAAACCGTGCGTTCAAAGTGGAGAAATACGTTCACTCCTATCCCAACTGTTGGCGAACCGATAAACCTATTCTTTACTACCCCCTAGACTCTTGGTTCATCAAAGTAACCGATGTGCGAGACAAAATGGTGGCCAACAACAACAAAATTAACTGGAAACCCAAATCGACAGGAGAAGGACGTTTCGGGAATTGGCTCGCCAATGCCAACGACTGGAACCTTTCGCGCTCGCGCTTCTGGGGAATTCCATTGCCCATTTGGCGCACCGAAGACGGAAAAGAAAGTACCATCGTTGGTTCGGTTGAAGAGTTGGTCGCTGCTATCGAAAAATCGATCGCTGCAGGTTTTATGAAAGAAAACCCTTTCAAAAACTTCGAGGTAGGGAACATGAGCGAAGAAAACTACGATCAAATTGACCTGCATAAAAACACGGTTGATCCCATCGTACTGTGTAGCCCAAGTGGGCAGGCCATGTACCGTGAAAGCGATTTAATTGACGTCTGGTTTGATTCAGGGTCCATGCCTTACGCCCAATGGCACTATCCTTTTGAAAACAAGGAAATGATCGACCAAAACGAAGCATTCCCCGCCGACTATATTGCAGAAGGAGTAGACCAAACCCGTGGGTGGTTCTACACCCTACATGCTATTGGAACACTGGTATTTGATTCTATTGCCTATAAAAATGTGGTCTCTAACGGACTGGTCTTAGACAAAAACGGACAAAAAATGTCCAAGCGTTTAGGCAATGCTGCAGACCCCTTTGAAACGCTGGAAAAATACGGGGCCGATGCTACGCGTTGGTACATGATTTCAAACGCTAACCCTTGGGACAACCTCAAGTTTGACCTCGATGGAATTGCAGAAGTCTCGCGGAAATTCTTCGGAACGCTGCACAACACCTATTCTTTCTTTAGCCTTTATGCTAACATCGATAACTTTAGCTACAAAGAAGCCGCTATTCCTGTGGAAGAACGCTCGGAAATGGACCAATGGATCCTTTCTGAATTGAACCGTTTAATCGAGCAAGTAGATCACGCCTATAACGACTATGAACCCACCAAAGCCACGCGTTTAATCGCCGACTTTGTACAAGAAATTTTAAGCAATTGGTATGTGCGTCAATCCAGAAGAAGATTCTGGAAAGGAGAGTACGAAAAAGATAAAATCGCCGCCTACCAAACCCTCTTTGATTGTTTGCTTAGTGTGAGTAAACTCATGGCGCCAGTCGCTCCTTTTTATGCCGACCAATTGTACCGTGACCTCTGCGCTGCTACACAAACAGAGCAATATGCATCGGTTCACTTGGCGCATTTCCCCGTAGCTGATGCGTCTTTGCGAAATCTAGCGCTAGAAGACCGCATGGGCAAAGCGAGAACTATTTCCTCTTTGGCCCTTTCACTGCGAAAGAAAGAGCAAATTAAAGTGCGTCAGCCGCTACAAAAAATCATGATTCCAGTGCGCAATGCACAAGAAAAGGAAGCCATTGAAAAAGTAGCCGACTTGATTCAGTCGGAAATCAATGTAAAGTCGATCGAATTGCTCGATGATGCTAGCGATATTTTGGTGAAGGAAATCAAACCCAACTTCAAAGCTTTGGGCCCTCGTTTTGGTAAAAACATGAAAGAAGCCGTGGCAATTATCAACGGCTTAAACGATGATCAAATCAAGCAACTAGAGGCAGAGGAGTCAATTGATATAAGCATTGGAGGAGAAGCTGCCCAATTACAACCCACCGATGTTTTAATCGAATCTAAAGACATCGAAGGCTGGTTGGTGGCAAATGGGAATGGACTCACGGTGGCCTTAGATATTCAACTCGATGATGCTTTGATCAAAGAAGGTGTCGCGCGCGAGATGATTAATCGCATTCAAAACCTAAGAAAAGACCGCGGTCTTGAGGTCACTGACAAAATTATTTTATATTTGAAAGAAGATGCTCTGCTGAACGAGGTGTTTGAAACCCACCAAGAATACATTCAGCAAGAAACACTTACCGATAAAATTGTCGTTGAAAAAAGCATAGATGAAGGAGAGACAATTGAATTCGATCAAATTAAAACAGTAGTCAACCTACAAAAACTATTGCCATGAGTGAAGTAGTCAAAAACCGCTATTCAGACAAAGACCTTGAAGAGTTCAAGGTATTGATTGATGAGAAAATTGAAAAAGCAAAACAGGATTTAGAATTGCTGAAAAGTTCCTACATGAACAATGGGAACAACGGAACCGAAGACACCTCTCCTACCTTTAAGGCCTTTGAAGAGGGATCAGAAACCATGTCGAAAGAAGCCAATACCCAGCTGGCTTTGCGTCAGGAAAAATTCATCCGCGATTTGAAGAATGCTTTAATGCGCATTGAAAACAAGACCTACGGTGTTTGCCGTGTAACGGGGAAATTGATTCAAAAAGAACGTTTGATTTTGGTACCTCACGCCACCTTGAGCATAGAGGCCAAAAACATGCAAAAATAATTTTGCTCCGCCTTCTTGCGGTCTTTCTTCTTTCCACTCCCCTTTTGGGGCAAAATTCAGTTGTACAGTCTTGGCCTGCAAACGAGATTTCATCTCTGCAGCTTCAGTTACCCTATGCCAACCGCATTGAAATTATTGGCGAAAGCCGAACCACAATAGAGGCAGAATATCTCGCCGAAGGGGAATACCAAAACGACTTGCGCTTAAATGCTGTACTTCAAAAAGAGCAATTGATTTTAACCGAACAACTTTCGCCCAGTTTCAATCCTTATCACGACAAGTTGAGCGCCCACAAAGTCATGGCTAGCACCCTGAAACTAAAAGTTCCAGAAAAAATAGCGCTTTCGCTTGCTGTAGAAAACGCACAAACCCAACTCACAGGAATAATAAAGCAGCTCGAATTAAAGCAAAACGAAGGAAATGTTTCTTTAGAAAGCGAAGCCATAGAAGGACAGGTTTGGACCAATAAAGCCAATATCCAAATCGATGATACCATTCGAGTGGTATTTGCCGCTTCGAAAAAGGGAAATGTAGTGGGTGGATTTACATCAAAGGAAAAGGCGCGCTTACTGCTGTATTCTAACAGCGGAAATATTTCCCGCCTATCCAAGAGAAAATAACTACTTTTGAACTTTCGAAAGCCGATGAAGATTCGATTTCCACACATTACTTTACAAAGCGCAGCCCTAATCATTTTACTGGTTTTAGGGGTTGATCAGGCTTCGAAGTTTTACATCAAGCTCAACTATCCTTTATCGGTCTATGGGCAAGCTGCCATTGTGGACTGGGGCTTTTTTAAACTCCTTTTTATCGAAAACAAGGGCATGGCTTGGGGGACCAAGATCAATGATATTCTTCCTTTTTTAAGTGAAGACGTGGCCAAACTGATGCTCACCTTGTTCCGACTGGTGGCCATCGGTTATTTAGGCTTTTGGCTGTATTCCATTTTAAAGCGTCAAAGTGCTCCGGCTTTACGCTTAGCTTTATCACTCATTTTTGCAGGAGCCATTGGTAACCTCATTGATTCGCTGTTCTATGGCGTTATTTTCTCCCACAGCTATGGACAAGTAGCTACCCTTTTCCCTGAAGAAGGCTATGCAGGCTTTTTCTACGGCCATGTAGTTGACATGTTGCAATTTCCTTTGGCGACTTGGACCTGGCCCAAATGGCTTCCAGGTATAGGCGGGCAAAGCTATACTTTCTTTGAATATGTCTTCAATGTCGCCGACGCCGCGATTAGTACAGGTGTGGCCATTTTACTTTTCTTCAACAAAAGAATTTTTTAATTAAACCGATAAACCTTGGTTGGACTAATGCAATAGTCTAAAGGGATGTCGTTTTCTTCAGCGGGTAAATGCTCCTCTGGAGGGAAAAAGGAGAGCCCAATTTTTAGGCATGCCTTTGAACAACCCGCTAAAAAACGGTCGTAATATCCCTTCCCATAACCAATTCTGTTTCCCCTTTTGTCGTACGCCAATAAAGGAACAAAGACCACTTCTAGGGTGTTTACGGGAACTTCTAGCCCTCCCACCGGTTCAGGGATTCCCCAAGCGTTGGGTCGAATCAGGGTTGCATCGGTCAACAAAATATGCGCTAGACTGTTCTCGGCTTCCATGCGGGGAATAACAACCTGCTTGTCTTTGCCTTGCAAAAGGGTTAATATCGCTTCAGTGTCCACTTCATTGTGGTGCGCACTGCGCATAAACAAGTGAAAATAGGTTTTCTCCCAAAGGGGTAATTCGAGTAGTCGATTGGTAATGGACAAACTCAATTCGAGCTGCTCTTCTTCCGATAAAGCGGCACGTAATTTTTTGTAGTGTTGGCGTAGGGTATTTTTGTCCATTGCTTGGCAGCTGCTACACAAAGAAAAGCATTATTTTTGGCTTAGAAGCTTTGTCGCATGGAACACGCCGATCTTTCCGTTCAACTGAAAACCCTCCCCGATAGCCCGGGGGTTTATCAGTATTACGATACCAAAGGAAACATCATTTATGTAGGGAAAGCCAAAAACCTCAAAAAACGGGTCAACTCCTATTTTACCAAAACCCACGACAACCACCGCACCCGCTTGTTGGTGCGCAACATTGTGAACATTGAACACATCGTGGTGGAAAGCGAAATGGACGCTTTGCTGCTGGAGAACAACCTCATCAAAAAACACAAGCCCCGTTATAATGTTCTGCTGAAAGACGATAAAACCTACCCCTGGATTTGCATCAAAAAAGAGCGTTTCCCGCGCATCTTTGCTACCCGAAAAATCATCAAAGACGGTTCGGAGTACTTTGGCCCTTACACCAGTATGAAAACGGTGCGCACCTTGTTGGACCTCATCAAAGGCCTCTACCCATTGCGCACTTGTAACTATGACCTTTCGGCTGAAAAAATAGCCGCAGACAAATACAAGGTTTGTTTAGAATACCACTTGGGGAATTGCCTCGCACCTTGTGTAGATAAAATTAGCGCCGAAGACTACGACGAAAACATCAAAGCCATTCGCGCCATCATCAAAGGAAATTTTAAAGACTCTTTGCAGCAGTTTAAACTTCAAATGCAAAAGCATGCCGAAAACATGGCCTTTGAAGAAGCGCAAAAAATAAAAGAGAAGCTCGATATCCTGCAGAATTATCAAGCGAAATCGACCATTGTTAACCCCAAGATTTCCAATGTCGATGTCTTTTCGATCATTACCGATGAGGCCTATGGTTATGTAAATTTCTTGCAGCTCTCCTACGGCTCCATTATTCGTTCCCACACCATCGAAATCAAAAAGAAATTAGACGAGACTCCCGAAGCCTTACTGCAGTTGGCCATTGTGGAAATTCGTCAGCGTTTTCACTCCCAATCGCCGGAGGTGTATTTGCCTTTTGCCGTGGATTTAGGGGATAAAATTAAGGTGACCATTCCGCAATTGGGCGATAAAAAACACCTGGTCGACTTGTCTGAACGCAATGCGAAGTACTTCCGTATGGAGCGGTTTAAGCAAATGCAAATTGTCGACCCCGATCGACACACCAACCGCTTAATGACCCAAATGAAAGCCGATCTTCGCTTACACGAAGAACCGCGACATATTGAGTGTTTTGACAACTCCAACCTACAAGGCTCTAATCCGGTAGCAGCCTGCGTGGTGTTTCGCGATGGGAAACCCTACAAAAAAGACTATCGCCACTACAACATTAAAACAGTAGTAGGCCCCGATGACTTTGCCTCTATGGAAGAAGTGGTCTATCGCCGTTATAAACGTCTTCAGGAAGAGGGAGAATCGCTGCCGCAGCTCATCATCATCGACGGGGGGAAAGGACAGCTTTCTTCCGCTTTAAAAAGTCTAGACCGTTTAGGCCTACGCGGGAAAATTGCCATCGTTGGTATCGCCAAACGCTTGGAGGAAATCTACTTCCCCCAAGACCCTATTCCGCTTTATCTGGATAAAAAATCAGAAAGCTTAAAGGTGATTCAATACCTTAGAAACGAAGCCCACCGCTTTGGAATTACCTTCCACCGCAACAAACGCAGCAAAGGCGCGATTCGTTCAGGACTAGACGCCATTCCGGGGGTAGGGCCAAAGACAAAAGAAAATCTGCTGAAAAAATTTAAGTCCTTTAAGCGCATCAAGGCTGCTCCCATAGAAGATTTAATTGCACTTCTAGGCGAGAAAAAAGGGAAACAACTGCACGAGCACCTGCATTCCAACGCTTAAGCGTTAATTAATATATAAAGCGCAGGAGGGCTGCAGGCTTTTTTATAAATTGCTCTCATGAAGCTAAATATCACCCGCTTACTACTCGTTTTCTTGTGCTGTTTTGGATGGAACAGTATCCACGGACAAGGCCGTGATTTAAAACCGCAAAGCGAGGCTCAAAACGCTTTTAAAGACGGAGAATGGTTTGAGTTTAGAATCCACTACGGCGTCTTCAACGCCAGCCGTATTAGTTTAGGAATCACCGCCGATACCCTAGATCAAGTACCCGTTTTTCACGCCAAAGGTTATGGGCGAACCACTGGTTTAGCCCGCCTATTTTTTAAGGTAGAAGATCATTATCAATCCTACTTTGGGCAAGAAGACGGCCTGCCCCGCTGGTTTCTGCGCGACATAGACGAAGGTGGATACACCAAAGACCTCGAAATCTTTTTCAATCACAACACAGGAAAAGCGGTGGTAAAAGACAAGAAAAAGAAAGCCACCAGCGAACACCCCATCAATGAAAACGTACAAGATCTAATTTCGGCTTTCTACTATTTGCGGAATTTCTATGATACCTCGAACATTAAAACAGGAGAAGCCATTGAACTCAATATGTTTTTCGATCAAGAGAACTATTTGTTTAAGTTGCGCTTCCTTGGGCGAGAGACCATCGATACTGCTTTCGGGAAAGTGCGTTGTTTAAAACTTCGCCCGTTAGTGCAAAGTGGTCGCGTGTTTAGCGAACAAGAAAGTGTGACCCTTTGGGTGAGCGACGACGCCAATAAAATCCCCGTTAAAATGCGCGCCGACTTGCGGGTGGGTTCCATCGACTGTGACTTGGAAAACTTTAAAAACTTGCAGCATCCTTTTGAAATTGTACTCAATTAATGTTGTTGATAAATGCTCTTTTTTGCCCTCGATTCACCCTAAAATCTTTCCGAAATTTGTACTCATGAAACGAACTTCCCTTTCGTATGCCATTTTAATCTTCAGCGCCTTGCTTCTACTGCTTTCATGCGGTGAAGAAACGGAAACCCCACCAGTAGAAGCGCCCGAGCCTGAAGTGGTCGTTGAACCCGACATGCGCTACGGTTACGACTTTAATCAATATGAAGCCAAACAACTCAAAATAAAACGCGGCGATACTTTTGGTGCCATCCTAGAACGCAACGGAATCGATTACCCCGAGGTGTATACTATTTTACAAGCCATCAAAGGGAAAGTGAGCGTGCGTAAACTGCAAATTGGAAAACCCTACACCTTGTTGTTTTCCAAAGACAGTGTGCCCACCCCAAAGGCCTTCATCTATCACCCCGATGCTTTGGGCTACAGTGTCATTCAACTGCGCGACAGCATCTACGGGAAGCAGGTCAACAAACCCATTCGAACGGTTGAGCTAGAAGCGACAGGCGTCATTCAAAGTTCGTTGTATGAAACCATGCTCAACAGTGGATACAACAGCATGCTCACCTACTTTATGGCCGATGTCTATGCTTGGACCATTGACTTTACCCGCCTAGACAAAGGGGATCGATTTAAAGTAATTTACACCGAAAAGTTTGTCGACGACAGCATTTCAGTAGGGATAGAAAAAATCAAAGCAGCTTATTTCGAGCACCGTGGAAAAGGATTGTATGCCTATGAGTTTGAAACCGACAGTATTAAAGGCATAGTCGATTATTTCGACGACCAAGCGAAAAACTTACGCCGTGCTTTTCTCAAAGCGCCTGTTAAATTTAGTCGGATCTCCTCCCGCTACAACTTAAAGCGAAAGATTGCCTACTACGGGCGAGTTAAACCGCACCGCGGAACAGATTATGCTGCTCCGGTGGGTACGCCCATCATGGCCACGGCCAACGGAAGAGTGACCAAGGCAAGTTATACCCGTGGGAACGGAAACTACGTCAAGATTAAACACAACAACACCTACTCTACCCAGTATTTACACATGAAGCGCCGAAAAGTAAAAGTAGGCCAATACGTCAAACAAGGCGATGTGATTGGCTGGGTGGGCATGACCGGAAACACCTCGGGCCCACACGTGTGCTACCGCTTTTGGAAAAACGGCCGCCAAGTAGATCCATTCAAACAAAAGCTACCCCAAGCTAAACCCATTTCTAAGGAACTCAAAACCCGCTTTTTTGACCACATTAAAGAAACCGAACAACAGCTGAACTGTCTCTCTTTTGAAGAAGAAAAGACGCCAATGCTTGCAATGAATTGATTATGACATTACCCAAGATTAACCCAACCACCACTTCCAGTTGGAAAAAACTTCAAGACCACTTTCAAAACGAAAAAAACAACCGCATCCAAGATCACTTTCAAAACGACCCCAATCGTTTTGAGCAGTTTTCCATTCAATGGGAAGATTTTTTGGTGGATTTTTCTAAAAACCGCCTGAGTAAAGAGACCTTAACTTTACTTGAAGAGCTCGCTCATGAAGTTGATTTAAAGGGCGCCATGGAAGCTTATTTTGGTGGAGAAGCCATCAACCAAACTGAAGGGCGTGCAGTGCTGCACACCGCACTTCGTGCTCCTGAAACTGCACAAATTTATACCGACGGTCTCGATGTGGTGCCCGAAGTTCACGCTATAAAAGCAAAGATTCGCTCGTTCTGCGATGCCGTTATTAACGGAGAACACAAAGGCTACACCGGGAAAGCGATTACCCATGTGGTGAATATCGGAATTGGTGGGTCAGACCTTGGTCCTGCCATGGTTACCGAGGCCTTGGCTTATTACAAAAACCACCTCAACGTACAGTTTGTTTCCAATGTGGAAGGAGACCATGTACGAGAAGTAATAAAAACATTGGACCCTGAAACGACCTTATTCGTTATCGTTTCCAAAACCTTTACCACACAAGAAACCCTAAGCAATGCCACCACCATTCGCCAGTGGTTCCTCACCCATGCGCCTGAAGATGCCGTAGCGCAACATTTTGTGGCAGTATCGACCAACTTGGAAAAAATCGCTGAGTTTGGAATCCACCCCGACAATGTTTTCCCTATGAAAGACTGGGTGGGCGGACGTTTTTCGCTGTGGAGTGCTGTGGGCTTAAGCATAGCATTAGCCGTTGGCCCCGATCATTTCGATGCCCTATTAGCCGGAGCACATAAAATGGACGAGCATTTTAAATCGGCTGATTTTCAAGAAAACATTCCTGTTGTACTCGCATTGATTAGCGTTTGGTACAACAACTTTTGGGAAGCCGAGAGTGAAGCCATCATTCCCTACACCCAATACCTAAGAAACCTTCCGGCCTATTTACAGCAAGGCATTATGGAGAGTAACGGAAAAGGAGTGGACCGCAACGGCGAAACCATCGACTACCAAACCGGAACCATTATTTGGGGAGGGTCGGGAACTAACGCTCAACACGCCTTTTTCCAGCACATTCACCAAGGCACCAAACTCATTCCGGCCGACTTTATCGGGTTCAAGACGTCCCTTTATGGCGAAGAAGAACACCAAAACAAACTCATGGCGAACTTCATCGCTCAAACCGAAGCCTTGATGCGTGGGAAAACCCATGCTGAGGCCGAAAGTGAGTTGAAAAGCAAAGGGCTTGCTCAAAACGAAATCGACACCTTGACCCCTTTTAAAGTGTTTGAAGGAAACCAACCTACCAACACTTTGTTGATTGACGCCTTAACCCCTGAAAGTGTGGGGAAACTCATTGCCATGTATGAACAAAAGATCTTTGTTCAAGGAATACTGTGGAATATTTTCAGCTATGACCAATGGGGTGTAGAGCTTGGGAAACAACTAGCCAACACCATTCTCAACGATTTAACGGGAGATGAAATAGCAGCACACGACGCTTCTACCACAGCATTGCTATCGCACTTAAAGAAGTAATTGAGGGAGTTTAAAACTTGATGTCCTTTATCCGCAGTTGTAGGGAAATGTTTCCGTTCCACTCGTTTTCGTCTAGGGTATAGAGCAGTTCAAAGGGCGCACCAGATTGGATGGCTTGGTAATGTTCTGCAAGGCCAAAACCTATCCCCACAAGTTTGCCTTTTTTAGTTGCAACGGAAAGGCGTAAATGACTTTGATCTTTTCCCACCACGCGACTTTCGCCACTGTCATAGCAATTCGCACTGTGAAACACAGGACGCATGTTCTGCGGCCCAAAAGGAGCCATTTGTTCGACAATGCGATAAAGTTTGTGATCGACCGCATTGATGTCTATGGACAGGTCATATTTTAAAACCGCTTCTTTCTGTTCGGGTAAAATGCGGCTCGCCACAGCCTTTTCAAAGGCTTGTTTAAAATCGTCTAACTGTGTTCCCGCTAGGGTAAGACCAGCAGCGTATTTGTGCCCTCCAAACTGTATCATATATTCGGAACAGGCGTCCAAGGCTTCATATACATTAAAGCCTTTTACGGAACGCACCGAACCTACATAATTTTCACCCGATCGAGTGAGTACCACTGTTGGGCGGTAATGTGTTTCTGTCAAGCGAGAAGCAACAATCCCCAAAACGCCTTTATGCCAATCGTCGTGAAAGACCACAGTCGCCGGATGGTTTTCTTCTCCTCTTTCCTCAATTTGGGCAAGCGCTTCTTTGGTGATGCGTTCATCGGTTGCCCTGCGTTCGGTATTAAAATTTTCTATGGCCTCACCAATGGTTTTGACATTGGTAGGGGAGTCACTAAGGAGTAATTGAGCTGCGGTTAGGGCGTGGTCCATCCGCCCAGCCGCATTAATGCGTGGAGCGACTTTAAAGACCAAATCGGTCACTGTAAGCGGTTTTTTCAATTGCTCGATAAAGCCTTTGATGCCTAATCGCGGAGCTTCGCGCAATTGCTTCACCCCAAAATAACACAGGCTGCGGTTTTCCCCAACCATGGGAACGATATCAGCGGCGATTGCTGTGGCTACCAAATCGAGGTAAGGGTAAAGGGTGTCATCGCTTTTGCCTTGTTTTTGGTGAAGAGCCTGAATGAGCTTAAAGCCTATTCCACAGCCGCAAAGTTCGTCGAAAGGATAGGAACAGTCGGAACGTTTTGGGTCGAGTACTGCTACTGCATCGGGGAGTTCCGCTCCGGGTAAGTGGTGGTCACAAATAATGAAATCAATCCCCTTTGCTTTGGCATAGGCTACTTTTTCTACAGCTTTGATTCCACAATCTAAAGCAATAATTAGGCTGATCCCTTCTTCTTCTGCTTTGTCGATACCGCGGTAGGAAATGCCATAGCCTTCAGTATATCGGTCTGGAATATAAGGGGTAACCTTGGTTGTGGTTTCTTTGAGATAAGAAGTCATTAAGGCTACGGATGTTGTCCCATCGACATCGTAATCCCCATAAACCATAATATTTTCTTGCCTTTCCCATGCCTGTTCAATGCGGGCAACGGCTTTGTCCATGTCGCGCATCAAAAAAGGATCGTGCAAATGCTTCCACTGTGGACGGAAAAAGTGCTTGGCGGTATCGAAGTCTTCAATCCCCCGCTGAGCGAGTAATTTGGCCACCACAGCAGTCACGCCTAATTGCTGCTGCAATTGCTTTACCCCTTCTTGATTTGGCTCTATAATGGCTTCCCAGCGCATGTTTATTTCTTAGGTTTTCCGCTTAGGCACAACACAAATTCCCCTTTGGGTGCTTTTTGGTTGAAATGGGCAATGGCCGCTGCAAGGGTCCCCCGAAAGGTCTCCTCGTGAAGTTTCGTCAATTCTCTAGAAATGGAGATTTGACGCTCCTCGCCACACAAGGTTTGCAATTGTGTTAATGTCTTGAGTAGTTTGTGTGGAGACTCATAAAGAATGGTCGTGCGTTCTTCTTCGGCAATTTTCTCTAAACGGCTTTGTCTTCCTTTCTTAGGAGGTAAAAAGGCTTCAAAAACAAAGCGGTCGTTGGGCAAGCCGCTTTGCACTAAGGCAGGAACAAAGGCAGTTGCACCGGGCAAACACTCTACAGCAATATCATTGGCTAAGGCTTCACGCACAAGTAAAAACCCCGGATCGGAAATGGCTGGTGTGCCGGCATCGGAAATGACCGCAATGGATTTGCCTAGTCCCAATTGCTGAATGATGTGGGGCAAGGTCGAATGCTCGTTGTGCATATGATGACTTTGCAGCGGGGTACTGATCTCGTAGTGCTGCAACAATTTTTTACTGGTCCGGGTGTCTTCTGCCAAAATTAAATCCACAGCTTCCAATACCTCTAGCGCACGAAGGCTTATGTCTTTAAGGTTCCCAATAGGGGTTGGAACAAGGTAGAGTTTGGCCATTTATGTGCGTACCTGATCTTTGTAATAATAGGAAACAAACAAGAGTGTAATGGGTACTAAAACGCCCCATTGTTCGCCGTCGTTAATCATGTAGTGCGCCATAAAGGCAAGCAAGAAATCATAAAACAGTCCAGCATAGGCCCAGTCGGTCAATCGCTTGAAACGGTTGTT
Organism: Candidatus Arcticimaribacter sp.; assembly: GCA_011526275.1. Taxonomy (GTDB): domain Bacteria; phylum Bacteroidota; class Bacteroidia; order Flavobacteriales; family Flavobacteriaceae; genus Arcticimaribacter. Next base: position 27,341 of record WTJP01000115.1, read on the forward strand.
CAAGATGGTCCCTACGGCCAAAAGTTTAGCAATACTAACGAACGTAATTAAATAGGTGGGGTAGCCCAATTTGGCATACTCTTCCATAGGGTGTTCGTTGTCGATGAATGGGACAATCCCACTGATAAGCATGGCGACACACAATAAAAGGGTCGTCGCCCAATAGAGAATTCGTTTGGTTTTCATTTGTTTAATTTTAAAAATTAGACTCAAGGCATTTGAGGAAACGAAGCTCAAAGGCTTCTTTCCCTTCCCAATGGTTGTAATCGGGTTTAATCATGTTTTCGATAAAGAGGTGGGCTTCGTCCCAAGACCCAAGGGTTTGTACTTGTGAAATGACGCGTTGGAAATCTTCGGCGCTTCCGTCAAAAAGATTTTTGATGAAGGCCAAGCGATCGTTGAGGCCAATCTGTATGCCTTTGCCCAAGACATCGTTCAGGTTTCGCGGTGCTTCCGCTTCTTGTGAAGGAGTGGCGATGGGTTCTTGTTGAACTTCGGCTTCTTTCTTTACAAAAACAGGCTCGGCTACCGAGGCGAATAAATCGTCTATGGCTGCCGACTCTTCCTCCAGAGGAAGTTCAGTAACTAATTCATTGATGGTGTCCATCAAGGGTGGAACTTCTGCGGGCTGCTCTTCTTGCACTTTTGCCTGCCCTTCCAAATGCTCCAATAGAATCAACTGTTTGTAGAGCTGCTGTACCTGTTGCAAAAGAGCAGTGGCATTGGCAGTGTCTTTTTGCGCTAAAATCTCGTGGGCAAGGCGCTCGAGTTCTTTTTTTATGGGATTAAGCATAGAACGATTCTTAAGAACAAATTGTTTTGATACCTTTGTTAGAAGGCCTTGGGGAATGTCCCCTTTTGGGTGAAATTACAAAAATGTTTTTAGAAAATACGGTAAATCAAAGTGAACAATTCGGCTGGATCGAGGTCATCTGCGGTTCCATGTTTTCTGGGAAAACCGAAGAGTTAATTCGCCGCCTAAAACGCGCCCAAATCGCCCAGCAAAAGGTGGAGATATTTAAACCGGCCATCGACACCCGTTATGATGAAGAGTTGGTTACTTCGCACGATCAAAATCAAATTCGCTCTACCCCAGTGCCAGCCGCAGCGAACATTCCGCTTTTGGTGAACGACTGTGATGTGGTGGGTATAGACGAAGCCCAATTTTTCGATCACGAAATTGTGCAGGTGTGCAATGACCTCGCCAATCAAGGCATTCGTGTTATTGTCGCCGGACTCGACATGGACTTTAAAGGCAACCCTTTTGGCCCAATGCCGAATTTGATGGCAACAGCAGAGTATGTAACCAAAGTCCACGCCGTGTGTACCCGCACGGGAAACTTAGCACAATACAGCTTTAGAACCGCAGCCGAAGATGACTTGGTAATGCTTGGGGAAAAAGAAGCCTATGAACCTTTGAGTCGAGCGGCATTTTTTAAGGAAAAACAAAAAGCGGAAAAAAAGAAGGCGCAAAAAAAGGACAAGTGACCCAACTAACCATCGATTTAAACGCCCTTGCGCACAATTACCAACAGTTGCGTAAGCTTTTGCCCCAACACACGAAAATGATTGGGGTGGTTAAAGCCAATGCCTATGGTTTTGGCGCAATAGAAATCGCAAAACAATTGGTGGCATTGGGTTGTGAGTATCTTGCAGTAGCCTATGCACAGGAGGGAATAGCACTGCGCAAGGCTGGAATTGAAGCGCCCATTATGGTGTTTTACCCCTTGCGTGAGAATACCGACCGCTTAGTACAATACCGCCTCGAACCTGCTTTGTATTCAACAGCCTTTATCACGGCATTTAAAACAACGGTTGAAGCCCATGGTTTAAAGGACTATCCTGTTCACTTAAAATGCAATACGGGACTCAACCGCATTGGTTTGTCGGGAAATGAAGTGAATGACTTCTTGGATCAACTGCCCCAACTTCCCTTCCAACTCTGCAGTGTGTATTCCCATTTAGCTGCCTCGGAAAATGAACAGCCTTGTGCATTTACCTCAGCACAAATCGACCGATTCAAGGAGCTTCAGTCCAATATTAAATCAAAGGTTGAAGCAACACCATTTTTTCATCTTCTCAACAGTTCAGGTTGTTTCAATTATCCCGAAGCTCATTTTGATGCTGTTCGAACGGGGATTGCCCTCTATGGCTTTGCCAATCGCAACGACTGGGATCAAACCTTAAAACCCATCGCCTCTTTATCGACTTCCATCGTGCAAATTCACACGATAAAGAAAGGGGAAAGTGTGGGCTATAACCAAGGATGGATTGCTCCAAAAGACAGTCGAATTGCTGTTTTACCTTTGGGACACGCCGATGGGATTCAAAGGGCTTTGGGTCACGAAAAAGGTGGAGTCTGGATTCGCAACCAATGGGCACCCATTATCGGGAATGTATGTATGGATCTTTTTATGGTGGACATCAGCGAAGTTAATTGCTCCATCGGTGATCGCGCAGTACTCTTTGACCAAACGCACCCTGCCAATGTCCTTGCTGAAAAAGCAGGAACCATTTCCTATGAATTATTCACTGGATTAGGACAACGTATTGAGCGTAAATACATCTATTAAGTGTTATTTGTAACATTTTGTTGCATTTATGGTTTTTTCTTCTGCTAGGTTGCTGTACGTCGGGATTATACCTACTTTTGCCAAAAATTAATTCAATATGAAAGTTGCCGTTGTTGGAGCTACCGGAATGGTAGGAAATGTAATGCTCAAAGTTCTCGCAGAACGAAATTTCCCCGTTACCGAACTAATTCCCGTCGCATCAGAGCGATCGGTAGGGAAAAAAATCAGTTATCAAGGAAAAGAATTTACCGTTGTAGGGTTAAGTACAGCCGTTGAAATGCAGCCCGATGTGGCGTTATTTTCTGCAGGGGGAGCTACTTCTTTGGAGTGGGCACCAAAATTTGCTGCAGCAGGAACAACGGTAATCGACAACTCTTCGGCTTGGCGCATGGACCCCGATAAAAAATTAATCGTTCCAGAAATCAATGCGCACTTACTTACGGCTGAAGATAAAATTATCGCCAACCCTAACTGTTCTACCATTCAAATGCTGGTAGCATTAGCTCCTTTACACAGTGAATACGGTATTGATCGTTTGGTGATTTCGACCTACCAGTCCATTACCGGAACAGGGGTTGCCGCAGTGCAACAATTGGAGAACGAATATGAAAATAAACAGGGAGAAATGGCTTACCCTTATCCTATTCACCGCAATGCCTTGCCCCACTGTGATGTTTTTCAAGACAACGGCTACACCAAAGAGGAAATGAAATTGGTGAAGGAGACACAAAAAATATTGGGTGACGATCAAATTCGCGTTACGGCCACTGCCATTCGCATTCCAGTAGTGGGTGGACATAGTGAATCGGTTAATGTTGAGCTTAAATCGGCTTCCTCTGTCGCCGATATTCGTCAGTTATTACACAACAGTGCAGGGGTCGTCGTTCAAGACAATCCGGAGACAAACACCTACCCCATGCCGATCTACGCTGAAGGAAAAGACGATGTGTTTGTAGGACGTATTCGTCAGGACTTCTCTCAAGAAAACGCCTTTAACCTCTGGATTGTTTCAGACAATTTAAGAAAAGGAGCGGCAACCAATACCATTCAAATTGCAGAGTACCTGCTTGAAAACGACTTGATCGGGAACTAAAAAATTCCCGTTCGCTTAAAATAAAAAAGACCGCTGATCGCGGTCTTTTTTTGTGGTTTATTTCATTTCAAAATCCTCCATGAACTTGGTGGTATAGTTCCCTTCGACATAGTCGGGTTCTTCCATCAGTTGACGGTGGAAAGGAATGGTGGTTTTAATCCCCTCAATGATAAATTCATCTAACGCTCGCTTCATTTTATTGATTGCTTCTTCACGGGTTTGCGCCGTGGTAATCAATTTAGCGATCATGGAATCGTAATAAGGAGGGATAATATAACCAGAATAAACATGCGTGTCTAAACGAACACCATGTCCACCTGGGATATGTAAATTGGTGATTTTCCCGGGGGAAGGACGGAAATCGTTGTAAGGATCTTCCGCATTGATTCTACATTCAATGGAGTGCAATTTTGGAAGGTAGTGTTTCCCCGAAATTGGAATCCCTGCAGCGACTGAAATCTGCTCACGGATTAAGTCAAAATCGATGACTTGTTCTGTAATGGGATGTTCAACTTGAATACGCGTATTCATTTCCATAAAGTAGAAGTTGCGGTGTTTATCCACTAGAAATTCTACTGTTCCTGCTCCTTCATATTGAATGAATTCAGCTGCCTTAACAGCCGCTTCTCCCATGCGATCGCGCAAGTCGTCGGTCATAAAAGGAGAAGGGGTTTCCTCGGTCAACTTTTGGTGACGTCGTTGCACAGAACAATCGCGTTCAGACAAATGACAGGCTTTCCCAAAACTATCGCCTACGACTTGGATTTCGATATGACGTGGCTCCTCAATGAGTTTCTCCATGTACATGCCGTCGTTTCCAAAAGAGGCCGCTGCTTCTTGACGAGCGCTTTCCCAAGCTTTTTCAAGGTCTTCTTCTTGCCAAACGGCACGCATCCCTTTTCCTCCTCCTCCGGCTGTTGCTTTCAACATAACGGGATAACCCACTTCTTTGGCCAAGGCGAGGGTTTCTTCAAAGCTTTCCAACAAACCTTCTGAACCTGGAATGGTGGGAACTCCTGCAGCCTTCATGGTCGCTTTGGCTGAGGCCTTGTCTCCCATTTTATTAATCATTTCACTGGAAGCACCAATGAATTTGATGTCGTGTTCGGCACACATTTTAGAAAACTTAGCGTTCTCAGAAAGGAAACCGTATCCGGGGTGAATGGCATCGGCATTGGTGATTTCTGCTGCTGCGATAATGTTTGCCATCTTCAAGTAAGACTCACTACTCGATGGAGGTCCAATACACACAGCTTCATCGGCAAATTTAACGTGCAGGCTTTCTGCATCGGCTGTGGAATAAACCGCTACCGATTTGATGCCCATTTCTTTACAAGTGCGAATAACCCGCATGGCAATCTCACCGCGATTGGCAATCAATATTTTTTTAAACATAAACGATTGTTTAGTGGCTAATTTATGACGGGTCGATTAAGAACAAAGGCTGCTCAAATTCTACTGGTGACGAGTCGTCTACCAAAACTTTGACAATCTTTCCGCTTACTTCCGATTCAATCTCATTGAATAGCTTCATCGCCTCAATCACACAAAGAACATCTCCCTCGTTGATTTGTTGTCCAACTTCAGCAAAAACGGGTTTGTCGGGAGAAGGTTTGCGGTAGAACGTCCCAATAATGGGTGATTTTACGGTAATGAAGTTGTCGGCCTCTTCAACTTTTGGTGCTTCGGCAGCAGGCGCTTCAGCAACCGGTGCAGCTGGTGCAGCAGCAACAGGGGCGGCAGCCATGGGCTGAGCCACTACTGGAGGCATTTGCTGTACAATGGTCGTGGTTTCTCCTGCTACTTTCCCGTCGCCTGTTTTGATGGTGATTTTTACATCGTCCATTTCCAGGTTCACTTCAGAAGCTCCTGATTTTGCGACAAATTTGATTAGGTTTTGAATTTCCTTAAGATCCATAAATACTATGATTTTATTTTTTGTAGTCGTAATTCCAAGTTAAATAGGCAGCGCCCCAAGTAAAGCCTCCGCCAAATGCGGTGAACAAGAGTTTATCGCCTGTTTTGAATTTCTTCTCAAAGTCAGACAATACAAGGGGTAGCGTCGCTGCTGTGGTGTTTCCATAATGTTCGATATTGGTCAACACCTTTTCTTTTGCTATTCCTAGCTGATGCGCCGTGGCATCTAATATACGTTTATTGGCTTGGTGAGCAATAACATAATTGATGTCTTCATGGCTTAATGCGTGTTTGGTCAACACTTTTTGACTTGCTTCGCTCATGTGCTTCACGGCATATTTAAAGACCGTGCGGCCCTCTTGCTGCACCAAATGCCTTTTTTCAGCAAAGGTCGTGTCGTTGATGGGATGCAAAGAGCCTCCATCGTGTATGTTTAAATAATCTCGCCCAATACCATTGCTACCGTGCTGAGCGCTTTCAAAACCAAACGTATTGATGGATGGTTCAAACAATACGGCTCCTGCCCCATCACCAAAGATGATGCAGGTCGCTCGATCGGTATAATCTACGATAGAAGACATTTTATCAGCGCCAATCAAAAGCACACGCTGGTATTGCCCTGAGGTAATGTAGGCTGCTGCCGCTGTCATCCCGTATAAAAACCCTGAACAAGCTGCCGATATATCGTAGCCAAACGCATTGGTAGCACCAATTTGTGAAGCGACATAAGGAGCCGTGGAGGATACTTGATAGTCGGGGGTAATAGTAGCGACAAGAACCAGGTCGATGGTCTTAGGATCGATGTTGTTTTTGGCGCAAAGATTCTCTGCTGCTTTAATGGCCATGTAGCCCGTGGAATGGGAAGGAGATTTGGCGATTCTACGTTCGCGTATTCCCGTTCTCGATTGAATCCATTCATCGTTGGTTTCAACCATCTGCTCAAGATCTTGATTGGTCAGTACTTCGTCGGGTACATAACTTCCAATCGCTGTAATAGCTGCTTTGTTAGGAGCTAGGTTTGTCCGTGTCATTGGTTTCTTCTTTTCTCCGGAACGATTTGCTTAGTGAAGATAGTCGTTTTTTAAACGAAACAAAATCTTTTATAAGAAAAATGCTCTCGTTTTAGGAGAGCATCAAAAAAGTAATGTTTTGAAAATTAGGCAGTTGCCTCTTCAGTGCTGTCGATTAAGACTTTCCCTTTGTAGTACAACTTCCCTTCATGCCAGTGCGCACGGTGGTACAAGTGGGCTTCCCCAGTTGTGCTATCGGTTGCAATTTGTGAAGGAGCCGCTTTGTAATGGGTTCTTCTTTTGTCTCTTCTCGTTTTCGATATTTTTCTTTTAGGATGTGCCATTGTCGTCCTGTTTTAGTTTTATAGTAAATCTTTTAATTTATCCCATCGTGGATCGTTGTTTTCCAACTTCTCCTCTTTGGGTTGTAATTCTTCTAATCGTTTTAATAATGCAGAATCTAGTGTGCCGTCGAGCACGCCGGGATGAACTTTTTTGAGTGGAACCGACAAGGCTATCATTTCATAGATAGGCTGGGCAACATTCACTTGATAACTCCCATGTGGCAGAATCAAGAATTCATCGTGATCGTCGTCATATTCATCTCCAAACTTGACAATCCAGTCTAATTTGGAATCGAGCTGAAAATCAAATACTTCGTTTGAAACGTCGCAGGTCAAACCTACAACTCCTTGGGCAGTAAAGCTCAAGTTCATCAAACTGGGTTTCTTGTCGAAAAGCAATTTGACCTTAACAGCTGCGTGACTAAAGTCACTAAATTCAAAGGCGTTAAAGAACGTTGTATCAATGTCGAAATCGAAAGTGTGTTGACCGTCTTTAAGTCCGACAAAAGGGAGGATAAATTCGGTCAAATCTTCCATACGCTTGTCATTGAGGGGGCAAATTTACAAAAAAATATATTTTAAGCCCTTTTTAGTCAAAGTTTTATTCGGCTTGTTCGCTGTAGGCAGCATGGCCCGAACGGTTAAAATAAATCTCTCTTGCTTTAAAGAGCGCTTCTTCGAAAGAACGGGTATTTGC